>NZ_JBEYFE010000050.1:0-11176 GCF_040634235.1 Streptomyces sp. NPDC007157 | reverse complement strand
GGTGGGGGGTGGGGGGGGGGCGGTCGGGGCGGCCGGTGTTGTTGCGGGTGTGGTTGGGGGTGCCGGGGCGCCCCCGCCGCCCCCCCCCCACAACCGGGCCGTCGGTCACTGGGCGGCCAGGCCGCCGTTGCGCTCGTTCGGCTCCAGGTCGAACTCACCGTCCCGCGCGCCCAGCACGAAGGCCCGCCACTCCGCCTCCGTGTACCGCAGCACGGTGTCCGGGTCGAGCGACGACCGCATGGCCACGGCACCCTCGGGCAGGTAGGCGATCTCGACCCGCTCCTCGTCCTGCTCGGTGCCGGGCGCGCAGTGCCACTCGACACCCGAGATGTCGAGCGCGTAGAGCTCGTCCCGCTCCCGCTCCTTGCGCGCCTTCATCTCCTCAGCCGTCTCGCTCATCCCGCGGCGACCCCTTCCCGACGACGTACGTACGCTGTGACGGTCACACTACTGGCGGTCGCGCCGCCATCGGCTGTCTCGCACGGTCCGGGACCGTCCCGGACATTCTCGTACTCCGGCACTGGTACCCTGGTCGACGGCCGTTTGTGTACGCACCCCCGGAGTCCCCCGTGGACCCCTGAGGCCGCGCCCAGCGGATCCCCGCCTCCCGAGTAACGGAAGCTCCCCCGAGACAAAGACCGGGGGCACTCGGTGGCCACTCAATGACTACGAGGAGTACGCGTGTCGCTCGACGCCGCTACGAAGAAGCAGATCATCACCGAGTTCGGTACCAAGGAGGGCGACACCGGCTCCCCCGAGGTCCAGGTCGCCATGCTGTCGCGTCGGATCTCCGACCTGACGGAGCACCTCAAGGTCCACAAGCACGACCACCACTCCCGTCGTGGTCTGCTGATCCTGGTCGGTCAGCGCCGTCGCCTCCTGCAGTACCTGGCGAAGAAGGACATTCAGCGCTTCCGTGCGCTGGTCGACCGCCTGGGCATCCGCCGCGGTGCGGCGGGCGCCAAGTAACACGCCGTGAAGGGAGCGGTTCCCGGAGAGACCCGGGACCGCTCCCTTTGCCGTACGTGCGGAAACGTGCGGAGTGTCACTCACGCTTTGTAGTGTGGTAGCACAACGCAATACGCACGACACAGCACGACAGCGAACAAGGAGAAGCGCACCCAAGCCGCCGCCGGTCCTCGGTAGTGGCCCCCGGGGGGAAGCGAGCCCCGGGTGCTTCGATCGAAGACCGGCCCGCACAGCACGGCGCGCTTCTCCGGGACCGTCCCCCTGCCACACGGGCAGATCGGGACAAAAGACGTAACGCAGACGAAAGTAACGGAGAAAACGCTAGTGGAGAACGAGACCCACTACGCCGAGGCCGTCATCGACAACGGCACCTTCGGCACCCGCACCATCCGCTTCGAGACGGGCCGCCTGGCCAAGCAGGCCGCCGGCTCCGCCGTGGCGTACCTGGACGACGACACCATGGTGCTGTCGGCCACCACCGCCTCCAAGAACCCCAAGGACCAGCTCGACTTCTTCCCCCTCACGGTGGACGTCGAGGAGCGCATGTACGCGGCCGGGAAGATCCCCGGTTCCTTCTTCCGCCGTGAGGGCCGGCCGAGCGAGGACGCGATCCTCACCTGCCGCCTGATCGACCGCCCGCTGCGCCCGTCCTTCAAGAAGGGCCTGCGCAACGAGATCCAGGTCGTCGCCACCATCATGGCGCTCAACCCCGACCACCTGTACGACGTCGTGGCGATCAACGCCGCCTCCGCGTCCACCCAGCTGGCCGGTCTGCCCTTCTCCGGCCCGGTCGGCGGCGTCCGCGTCGCGCTGATCAACGGCCAGTGGGTCGCGTTCCCGACGCACACCGAGCTCGAGGACGCCGTCTTCGACATGGTCGTCGCCGGCCGCGTCCTGGAGGACGGCGACGTCGCGATCATGATGGTCGAGGCCGAGGCCACCGAGAAGACCATCCAGCTGGTCGCGGGCGGCGCCGAGGCGCCGACCGAGGAGGTCGTCGCCTCCGGTCTGGACGCCGCCAAGCCCTTCATCAAGGTGCTCTGCAAGGCCCAGGCCGACCTCGCCGCGAAGGCCGCCAAGCCGACCGGCGAGTTCCCGATCTTCCTCGACTACCAGGACGACGTCCTGGAGGCGCTCTCCGCCGCCGTCCGCCCGGAGCTCGCCGCCGCGCTGACCATCGCCGGCAAGCAGGAGCGCGAGGCCGAGCTGGACCGCGTCAAGGGTCTGGCCGCCGAGAAGCTGCTCCCGGAGTTCGAGGGCCGCGAGAAGGAGATCTCCGCCGCGTACCGCTCGCTGACCAAGCAGCTGGTCCGCGAGCGCGTGATCAAGGAGAAGAAGCGCATCGACGGCCGCGGTGTCACCGACATCCGCACCCTGGCCGCCGAGGTCGAGGCCATCCCGCGCGTGCACGGTTCCGCGCTGTTCGAGCGTGGCGAGACCCAGATCCTGGGCGTCACCACACTCAACATGCTCCGGATGGAGCAGCAGCTGGACACCCTTTCCCCGGTGACCCGCAAGCGCTACATGCACAACTACAACTTCCCGCCGTACTCCGTCGGCGAGACCGGCCGCGTCGGCTCCCCGAAGCGGCGCGAGATCGGCCACGGCGCCCTCGCCGAGCGCGCCCTGGTCCCGGTCCTGCCGACCCGCGAGGAGTTCCCCTACGCGATCCGTCAGGTGTCCGAGGCCCTCGGCTCCAACGGCTCGACGTCCATGGGCTCGGTCTGCGCCTCCACCATGTCGCTGCTCAACGCCGGTGTGCCGCTGAAGGCCCCGGTCGCGGGTATCGCCATGGGCCTGATCTCCCAGGAGATCGACGGCGAGACGCACTACGTCAGCCTCACCGACATCCTCGGTGCGGAGGACGCCTTCGGCGACATGGACTTCAAGGTCGCCGGCACCAAGGAGTTCGTGACCGCCCTCCAGCTCGACACCAAGCTGGACGGCATCCCGGCCTCTGTCCTGGCCGCCGCCCTCAAGCAGGCCCGGGACGCCCGCCTCCACATCCTCGACGTGATGATGGAAGCGATCGACAAGCCGGACGAGATGTCCCCGAACGCCCCGCGGATCATCACCGTCAAGATCCCCGTGGACAAGATCGGTGAGGTCATCGGCCCCAAGGGCAAGATGATCAACCAGATCCAGGAGGACACCGGCGCCGAGATCACCATCGAGGACGACGGCACGATCTACATCGGCGC
Source organism: Streptomyces sp. NPDC007157 (assembly GCF_040634235.1). Classification (NCBI taxonomy): domain Bacteria; kingdom Bacillati; phylum Actinomycetota; class Actinomycetes; order Kitasatosporales; family Streptomycetaceae; genus Streptomyces; species Streptomyces sp. NPDC007157. The sequence goes on along the minus strand of NZ_JBEYFE010000050.1, from coordinate 8,006 downwards.
CTCCGACGGCCCGGCCGCCGAGGCCGCCCGCGCCACGATCAACGGCATCGCCAACCCGACGATGCCCGAGGTCGGCGAGCGCTACCTGGGCACGGTCGTGAAGACGACCACGTTCGGCGCGTTCGTCTCCCTGCTGCCCGGCAAGGACGGTCTGCTGCACATCTCGCAGATCCGCAAGCTGGCCGGCGGCAAGCGCGTGGAGAACGTCGAGGACGTCCTCGGTGTGGGCCAGAAGGTCCAGGTCGAGATCGCCGAGATCGACTCCCGCGGCAAGCTCTCCCTGATCCCCGTGATCGAGGGCGAGGAAGGCTCCGACGAGGACGCAAAGGACGACACCGACAAGTGACGTCGAGCAGCTCCACGACGACGGCCCGCACCTCTTCGGAGGCGCGGGCCGTCGCCCGTACCCAAACCCTGATCAAGGGCGAGAACGGCATCGGCACGGTCCGCAAGACCACCCTCCCCGGGGGTCTGCGCATCGTCACCGAGACCCTGCCCTCGGTGCGCTCCGCGACCTTCGGCATCTGGGCCCACGTCGGCTCCCGCGACGAGACCCCGGCCCTGAACGGCGCCACGCACTACCTGGAGCACCTGCTCTTCAAGGGCACCACGCGGCGCTCCGCCCTGGACATCTCCTCCGCCATCGACGCGGTCGGCGGCGAGATGAACGCGTTCACGGCGAAGGAGTACACGTGCTACTACGCGCGCGTGCTCGACACCGACCTGCCGCTCGCCATAGACGTCGTCTGTGACATGCTGACCGGCTCGCTGATCCTCGAGGACGACGTCAACGTCGAGCGGGGCGCGATCCTCGAAGAGATCGCCATGACCGAGGACGACCCGGGCGACTGCGTGCACGACCTGTTCGCGCACACCATGTTCGGCGACAACGCCCTCGGCCGCCCGGTCCTCGGCACGGTCGACACGGTCAACGCCCTCACCGCCGACCGCATCCGCCGCTTCTACAAGAAGCACTACGACCCCACCCACCTGGTGGTCGCGGCGGCCGGCAACATCGACCACAACAAGGTCGTACGACAGGTCCGCGCGGCCTTCGAGAAGGCCGGCGCCTTCCGGACCACCGAGGCGGCCCCCATCGGTCCGCGCCAGGGCAGCCGCACCATCCGCACCGCCGGACGCGTCGAACTCCTCGGCCGCAAGACCGAACAGGCGCATGTCGTCCTCGGCATGCCCGGGCTGCCCCGCACCGACGACCGCCGCTGGGCGCTCGGCGTGCTCAACACCGCCCTCGGCGGCGGCATGTCCTCCCGGCTCTTCCAGGAGGTCCGCGAGAAGCGCGGCCTGGCCTACAGCGTGTACTCGTACACCTCGGGCTTCGCCGACTGCGGCCTGTTCGGCGTGTACGCCGGCTGCCGGCCCTCGCAGGTCCACGACGTCCTCAAGATCTGCCGGGACGAACTGGACCAGGTCGCCGAGCACGGCCTGCCGGACGAGGAGATCGGCCGCGCCGTCGGCCAGCTCCAGGGCTCCACGGTGCTCGGACTGGAGGACACCGGCGCGCTGATGAACCGTATCGGCAAGAGCGAGCTGTGCTGGGGCGAGCAGATGTCCGTCGACGACATGCTGGCCCGGATAGCCGCGGTGACCCCGGACGAGGTCCGCTCCGTCGCCCGCGACATCCTGGGACAGCGCCCGTCGCTGTCGGTCATCGGCCCGCTCAAGGACAAACAGGCCGCACGCCTGCACGACGCCGTCGCCTGACACACCACCGGTAAGGAACGAAGAAGATGAGCAAGCTGCGTGTGGCGGTCCTCGGGGCCCAGGGCCGTATCGGGTCCGAGGCGGTCAAGGCGGTCGAGGCCGCCGAGGACATGGAGCTGGTCGCCGCCATCGGCAGGGGCGACAAGCTGGAGGCGCTGGCCGACGGCGACGCCCAGGTCGCGGTCGAACTGACCACGCCCGCCTCGGTGATGGGCAACCTCGACTTCTGCGTGCGCCACGGCATCCACGCCGTCGTCGGTACGACGGGCTGGACCGACGACCGCCTCGCGCAGCTGAGGGGCTGGCTGGACCAGGCCCCCGAGACCGGCGTGCTCATCGCCCCGAACTTCTCCATCGGCGCCGTGCTCACGATGAAGTTCGCGCAGATCGCCGCGCCCTACTTCGAGTCGGTGGAGGTCGTCGAACTCCACCACCCGAACAAGGTCGACGCCCCCTCCGGCACCGCCACCCGCACCGCCCAGCTCATCGCCGAGGCCCGCCGCGCGGCCGGCACCGCCCCGGCCCCGGACGCCACCGTCACCGCCCTGGACGGCGCACGCGGCGCCGACGTCGACGGAATCCCCGTCCACTCCGTCCGCCTGCGCGGCCTCCTGGCCCACCAGGAGGTCCTGCTGGGCGGCGAGGGCGAGACCCTCACCATCCGCCACGACTCCCTCCACCACAGCAGCTTCATGCCGGGCATCCTGCTCGGCGCCCGCCGCGTGGTCACCGTTCCGGGCCTGACCTTCGGTCTGGAAAACTTCCTGGACCTGGGCTGATACGAGATCTCTGACATGCGCGCGAAGCTCTCCTACGCCCTGACGGCCGCCGTCCTGGTCTTCTACTTCGTCCTGGTCGGCAGCCGGGGTGTGATGCTCATCCAGACCGGCACCGTCCTCACCGTCACCTTCGGGGTGGCGGTGCTGATCCTGCCGGTCATCGGCGTGTGGTTCCTGTGGAAGAACACCCAGTTCGTCCGTCGTGCCAACGCCCTGGCCGCCGAACTCGACGCCGAGGGCGGCCTGCCCGTGGACGAACTGAAGCGCACCCCCGGCGGCCGCATCGACCGGGACTCCGCCGACGAGGTCTTCGCCAAGCGCAGGGCCGAGACCGAGGCCGCCCCCGACGACTGGCGCAGCTGGTTCCGGCTCGCCATCGCCTACCACGACGCCCGTGACACCCCGCGCGCCCGCAAGGCGATGCAGCGCGCCATCGCCCTGCACGACGGCAGGCCGCTGGAGGCCTGAACGGTACCCCCACACGCGGCAGGGGCCGGTCCGCCTGATGCGGACCGGCCCCTGCCGTATGTCATGGGACGCCGCTCAGCCGCGCCCGTACTCCGCCGCCCACGCCTCCACCGCGTCCGCCGCACGGTCGAAGGCCGACGCCCGGCCCAGGAAGTCCATCCCGTGCGTGGTCAGCAACGGCTCCGTGTCGGCCGCGGAGCGGTCCTTGCGCACGAGCGTCAGGGCCTGCCCCTGAACCGTGCGCGGCAGCCCCAGCCAGCGAACCGGCTGCTGCGCCGTGCGCACCGCGACGACCCGCTTCCAGGGCACGGTCCGGGTCCCCAGCAGACCGATCTGGCGCACTCCGCGCGCGCTCACCCACACGCCCATGCGCAGTATCCGCAGGGCGGCGGTGATGATCAGCAGCGCGATGCCGAGGACCGCCCCGGCGGAGGAGAGCGAGCCGGTCAGGGCCAGCGCGACCGCCGCGAACAGCACGAACGAGGCGAGCAGCAGCCACAGGGCGGCTCCGCCCACCCGCCACGGCCCAGGCCGGTACGGGCGCCGCCAGCGGTCCCGGTCGTCGAAGGGCAAGGGGCTGTCGAGTGCCGCGTCATCGGTGCGGTCGGCCATCAGGAAGGGCAGGGGCACGGCTGGTCCTCACTCAATCCATGCATGGGCTGTGCCCGGTGAGGCTATCCGGCCGTGTTCCCGCTCACCACTCGCGGGGGGCCGGAAGAGTCAGTGCCCCTGGGAGGCCTGCGACTGCTGCGTCCCGGTGTCGGACGGCGTGGACAGCGCCGGCATGCCCAGGACCAGCGAGCCCACCATCCCGGCGACGATGGTGAGCCCGAACAGCCACCGCCCGGCCACCTGACTCACGGACGACCGCTGACGGGGCGGGGGAGTGACATTGCTGCGGAACCTGTCGGCCTCGGCGATGAAGGCGAACGGTACGGGTTCACGCCGACGGAACATAGTTGGCACTTCCTCCTGTGTGCTTTGTGCGGAATGCTCTCAGTGGTACAGACGAGCGACTGCTCGAAAGGGTGCCCAGTTTCGGCAGATTCACAGATGTTCGCTGGTGAATGTCGCGCACGCCCCGTGATCTGCGGCCTCACCAGCCCCGTAGAGTGGGCGCCGCTTCGAAGACGTGATGGGGAAGGACCCTCTGCACCGTGACCGACAGTTCCGCCGACGAACTCAAGATCTTCACTCGCAGCGACATCTCTGTTGAGCTGGTCAAGCACACTGCGTCTGACGCCGACGTCCTGTTCGCCGCTCGTGTCTCGACGATCGGTGAGCAGTCTCTCGACGAGCTCGACAAGGACCCCGAGCGCTCGAAGGGCCTGATCAACTACCTGATGCGGGACCGGCACGGCAGCCCGTTCGAGCACAACTCGATGACGTTCTTCGTCAGTGCCCCGATCTTCGTCTTCCGTGAGTTCATGCGGCACCGGGTGGGGTGGTCCTACAACGAGGAGAGCGGCCGCTACCGCGAGCTCCAGCCCGTCTTCTACGTCCCCGGCGAGTCCCGCAAGCTCGTCCAGGAAGGCCGCCCCGGCAAGTACGTCTTCGTCGAGGGCACCCAGGCCCAGCAGGAACTCGTCGGCCGGGTGATGGAGGACTCCTACCGCGAGGCGTACGAGGCCTACCAGGAGATGCTCGCCGCCGGTGTCGCACGTGAGGTGGCCCGGGCGGTGCTGCCCGTCGGGCTCTTCTCCTCGATGTACGCCACCTGCAACGCCCGCTCGCTGATGCACTTCCTCGGCCTGCGCACCCAGCACGAGCTGGCCAAGGTGCCGTCCTTCCCGCAGCGGGAGATCGAGATGGTCGGCGAGAAGATGGAGGCGGAGTGGGCCAGGCTCATGCCGCTCACCCACGCCGCCTTCAACGCCAACGGCCGCGTCGCGCCGTAACCAGGCCGTTGTGCCGTGCGTCCTGCGGTGCGTCCTGGCGTGCGATCCGTCGCGCGTCTTGTCGTGCTCGGCACAGATGTACGGATCAGCCTGGCGAGGTGTCCGTATTGCGGCATTTAGCGAAGTTCATCTAGCCTGATCAAACGGACCCGGCACTGCTTGAACCCCCGAGCAGGCAGTGCCGGGCTCCGCATTTGTCCGGACTTTCCCCGCACCCCAAGGGCAGACCGCGCCGTGAGCACCGAGTAGCGTGTAACCCATGGCTCCGACCTCCACTCCGCAGACCCCCTTCGGGCGGGTCCTCACCGCCATGGTCACGCCCTTCACGGCGGACGGCGCGCTCGACCTCGACGGCGCGCAGCGGCTCGCCACCCACCTGGTGGACGCAGGCAACGACGGCCTGATCATCAACGGCACCACCGGTGAGTCGCCCACCACCAGCGACGCGGAGAAATCGGACCTGGTACGAGCCGTACTGGAGGCGGTCGGCGACCGCGCCCACATCGTGGCCGGCGTCGGCACCAACGACACCCACCACAGCGTCGAGCTGGCCCGTCAGGCCGAGCGCGACGGCGCACACGGCCTGCTGGTCGTCACGCCGTACTACAACAAGCCCCCTCAGGAGGGCCTGTACCGGCACTTCACGACCATCGCCGACGCCACCGGGCTGCCCGTCATCCTTTATGACATCCCCGGCCGCAGCGGCGTCCCGATCAGCACCGAGACCTTCGTCCGCCTCGCCGAGCACCCGAGGATCGTCGCCAACAAGGACGCCAAGGGCGACCTCGGCCGCGCGAGTTGGGCCATCGCCCAGTCCGGCCTGGCCTGGTACTCCGGCGACGACATGCTCAACCTGCCGCTGCTCTCCGTGGGTGCCGTCGGCTTCGTCTCGGTCGTCGGCCATGTGGTCACCCCGGACCTCAGGGCCCTCGTCGACGCCTTCACCTCCGGTGACGTACAGAAGGCCGCGGAGATCCACCAGAAGCTGCTCCCGGTCTACACCGGGATGTTCCGCACCCAGGGCGTCATGACGACCAAGGCCGCGCTGACCCTCCAAGGGCTGCCTGCCGGGCCACTGCGCGCCCCCATGGTCGAATGTTCGGCCGAGGAGATCGCCCAGCTCAAGATCGATCTTGCTGCCGGCGGGGTACAGCTCTGACAACAGACTTTGCGCGGTTGTCCGCGTAGCAAGGCTTAACAACTGAATAAGGCGGGACACCGGTGCCCGCATCCCACAACGACAACTGCTTATGCACGAACGTCACGCACGCCACGTGCCCGACCGGTACGTGGCGTGCGTGGTGAGGAGAGTCTTTTGAGTCATCCGCATCCTGAACTCGGCCCGCCGCCCCAGCTCCCCGAAGGCGCCCTGCGCGTCACCCCGCTCGGCGGGCTCGGCGAGATCGGCCGAAACATGACCGTCTTCGAGTACGGCGGTCGTCTGCTGATCGTCGACTGCGGAGTGCTCTTCCCCGAGGAGGAGCAGCCCGGAATCGACCTGATCCTGCCGGACTTCACGTCCGTCCGGGACCGCCTCGACGACATCGAGGGCATCGTCCTCACCCACGGCCACGAAGACCACATCGGCGGCGTCCCCTTCCTGCTCCGCGAGAAGCCGGACATCCCGCTCATCGGCTCCAAGCTGACTCTCGCCCTCATCGAGGCGAAGCTCCAGGAGCACCGCATCCGCCCGTACACCCTGGAAGTGGCGGAGGGCCAGCGCGAGCGCATCGGCCCCTTCGACTGCGAGTTCGTCGCCGTCAATCACTCCATCCCGGACGCCCTGGCCGTGGCCATCCGCACCCCGGCCGGCATGGCGGTGCACACCGGCGACTTCAAGATGGACCAGCTCCCGCTGGACAACCGGCTGACGGACCTGCACGCGTTCGCGCGGCTGAGCGAGGAAGGCATCGACCTTCTTCTGGCCGACTCGACGAACGCCGAGGTGCCGGGTTTCGTCCCGCCCGAGCGCGACATCTCGAACGTCCTGCGCCAGGTCTTCGCCGGAGCCCGCAAGCGGATCATCGTGGCGAGCTTCGCCAGCCATGTCCACCGCATCCAGCAGATCCTGGACGCGGCCCACGAGTACGGCCGCCGGGTCGCGTTCGTCGGCCGCTCCATGGTCCGCAACATGGGCATCGCCCGGGATCTCGGCTACCTCAAGGTCCCGCCGGGTCTCGTCGTCGACGTCAAGACGCTCGACGACCTCCCGGACAGCCAGGTGGTCCTGGTCTGCACGGGCTCCCAGGGCGAACCGATGGCCGCCCTGTCCCGGATGGCCAACCGCGACCACCAGATCCGCATCGTCGACGGCGACACGGTCATCCTGGCGTCCTCCCTGATCCCCGGAAACGAGAACGCGGTCTACCGCGTCATCAACGGTCTGACCCGGTGGGGCGCCGACGTCATCCACAAGGGCAACGCCAAGGTGCATGTTTCCGGCCATGCCTCCGCCGGTGAACTGCTGTACTTCTACAACATCTGCCGGCCGAAGAACCTGATGCCGGTCCACGGTGAATGGCGCCATCTGCGTGCCAACGCCGAACTCGGCGCCCTGACGGGCATCCCGCACGACCGCATCGTCATCGCCGAGGACGGCGTGGTCGTCGACCTGGTCGAGGGCAAGGCCAAGATCTCCGGCAAGGTCCAGGCCGGTTATGTGTACGTCGACGGTCTCTCCGTCGGTGACGTCGGCGAGCCGGCCCTGAAGGACCGCAAGATCCTCGGCGACGAGGGCATCATCTCGGTCTTCGTCGTGGTCGACTCCTCCACCGGCAAGATCACGGGCGGCCCGCACATCCAGGCCCGTGGCTCCGGCATCGACGACTCCGCGTTCGCGGCGGTCGTCCCGAAGATCTCCGAGGTCCTGGAACGCTCGGCCCAGGACGGCGTGGTGGAGCCCCACCAGCTGCAGCAACTCATCCGCCGGACCCTCGGCAAGTGGGTCTCGGACACGTATCGCCGCAGGCCGATGATCCTCCCCGTCGTCGTGGAGGTCTGACCCGCGGACGAGGCCACGAACGGCCTCTCGTACGCGCGAACATGGAGCGGGGGGGGGGGGCGGGGGGGGGGGGGGGGGGCCCCGCCGCCGGTAGAGGTGCGGGCCCCCCCCCGCCGGCCCCCGCGGGGGGGAAGGAGA
>NZ_JBEYFE010000049.1:0-34560 GCF_040634235.1 Streptomyces sp. NPDC007157 | reverse complement strand
CGACGCTCCGTCCAACGGCAGCTCGGCATGACCTACCGCACGGTCAAAGCTTTGGCCGACGCCGCGATGCCGGAGGATCTCTTCCAAGGCCAGTGGCAGAACCGCCCGTCCGTCCTCGACGACTACAAGCCCTACCTCGACGACCGCTGGAGCCAGGGCTGCACCAACGCCTGGAAGCTCTGGGAGGAGATCGTTCCGCTCGGCTACAAGGGAAGCTACCAGCGCGTCCGGGCCTACATCCGACTCAATCGCACCTCGCCGCAGCCGGTGAACGCACCGCTGCCATCGCCCCGTACCGTCGCCGGCTGGATTCTCCGACGGCCCACGGCACTGTCCGAGGCCGAGCAGATTCTGCTCAAGACTGTCCTGGCCCAGTGCCCCGTGCTTGACGCCCTGACCCGGCACGTCCGGTCCTTCGCCGTCATGCTCACCGAGCGCCAGGGTGAGCGCCTCCCCGAGTGGCTCGACGCGGTCCGCCAGGACGACCTGCCCAGCCTCCACACCCTCGCCGCAGGCATCGAACGCGACCGGGACGCCGTCATCGCAGGACTCACGCTTCCCTGGAGTTCCGGCGTCGTCGAAGGGCACGTCAACAGGATCAAGATGCTCAAGCGCCAGATGTTCGGGCGCGCAGGCTTCGCGCTCCTTCGCAAGCGTGTCCTGCTGGCGTGACGAGCACGCGCGACTATGAGGCCGGATCCAGCGGGGCCTACTCAGGACGTCGTTCGCGCGCCACGCGTGCGGCCACCCCGTGAGCCGCCTCTTACTCCCGCTGGTTCGGCCACAAGGGCCTCGGGTGCTCCGGCGGCACCTGTTGTCGGGACCGTCCGACCCTGCCACAACCGGCCAGGCCATGCCAACCAAAAACCCACATCGCGCCGACGTTGTCCAGGTGAAGTAACTGGCTGTTACCGCGTCACGGAAGTTGAGCCAGAACCCGTTCTCGTGGACAAAGCCACTGACCGATTTCACTGAACTTTGACCGCTCGCCGCTGACCAGCTGGCTGCACGCCAGGCATGGAAGGCCAGCGGCCCGACACCCGGTCTGGCCCGATGGCCAGTCGATCAGAGGTGGGCGGCATCGAAGAGGGGATCGAGTGGATCGCCCTCATACCCAACGACAAGACAGGCCTCGGCCACTGGTCCCCGAGAGAGCTCCACGAGCCGGGCAAGGGCTGTCGTCTCGGATGGCAACTCGGCGGGGTCGATACCGAGCGCCCGGGCCGCAAGGTCGCGTCGCCGGTCGAGGTCTGGCAGGTCATCCCGATACTCGTCGGCGACCCTCTGGAGTTCTTCGGCCGTCCGACCGGGAGCGTCCCGCCACCACGGTGCCACAAGACACAGCCGCACCAACTCCGGCAGTCCAAGCGCGAGCGGGCCAGCCTGGCCGTCGAGGCTTACGTATACCACCGGACGTTCCTCGCCGCCCTCGCCGACGAAGCAGAACGCATCTCCCGAGCCGGCCCGTGCGAACTGCTCCAGCCGAGTTCCAGAGGCGAGCTGGATCCCTTCCTCCAGCTCGTGGGAGGCCGGGTCGGTCGCGTCGAGGTCCGCCACGCCGGCAAAGAACGCCACGGCCGCGTCGTCGGTTCCCAGGAGGGGCAGCAAGGCCCCTGGCACGTCGGGCCGGCGGGCAGGTTCACCAGACTCGGCCGGTGCATTCGATCCATTCACCCGGCCACGGTATCCCGGGCCCTCGACATCGGGCGGGGCCGGCCGTCAGGGCGGTCGGTGGCGTCGAGCCGCCGTGAGCCGGGTCAAAGTTCGGCGAGACGGCGGCACCAGGAACCCACGGGCTACTCTGCCTCCAAAGGAGGAACCACCCTCCGGTTCCCTAGATTCCCCTCCAGGAATCCGCGAACCCATCGGCTTGTGAACACACCGACTTCCACCGCTTCAACCGCGCGAGTTGGACCCACCCGCTCCAGATCGGCGCCATCGACGTCGCTGGCTGCTCCGTTGTGGGGATCAACTGGGACAGCGGCGACCACTCGATGCGACATCGCAGCGAACGCCGCTTCGGACAGGTCTATCCCGTGACTCTTCAGCCTGGCCCCACGAGCCAGACAACGATGCGTTGGACGATCCCGCCCTACGAGCCCGGTCACCACGGCGCAGAGTGATCAGCAGGCACCACCGACTACTCAGGGTGGTCAAGCTGGAAACCGCCAGAGAACATGCGACACCTCAACATGCGAGCTTACCAGTCTCAACCCCCGGGGTGCGGGCGCCAACGGGTCGGTCAGCGGCGGATGGTGCCGCCGTTGCGGTGCTTCCCGTGGTGCTGGCCCCGTGTGCCCAGCTCCACCGGCGTGGATGCTGAGACGTCCCGGAAGCCCCGCAGGATCGGACCAAGTGAGCCGGCGGGGACCTGGTCGCGTAGTCCGGCTGGCCCGGACTCGGCACCCTCCCTGCCGGGCCTGCCCCGGTGAGCCGGCGACAGCAGGCCCGACGCGTGCGGCATCCAGGGCAAGCGCGAGCAGAACCGCCGTGTCGGACGGTCTTTACCCGTACCGCCCGTCTCCGGGAAACTGGCAGCAACTGTCGTGTAAGGGGGCGCGAACGTGGCCGGGACACCCGTGCGTTGGGCCAAACCGACGCGGCTCGGCGCCGGGCCTGCCTCCGAAGCGGCCTCCTTCGTGGCCGCCCCTCTGCTCGCCGGGGCCTGCTTCGCCACGATCGGTGTGCTGGGCGCCGATGCCGGACAATTTCGCTGGCCAGGACCCGCGATGATGCTGCTGACTCTGGCCTTCATCTCTCTCATCGGCAGCGTCCAGTACGGCTTCCAGGCCCGCGAGTTCTTCTACTCCGTGGCCGACATCGAGGACTGGGAACCTTCCGCCCCGAGCGAGCCGGGGTCGTCCGGTCCTGGCAGCCCTCGGCCGTCGGCCGAGGATCGCAAGCGGCAACATCGGCGGGATTTCAAGGAGTGGCATCGCCTGAACCGGCGCGGCGCCCTCACCTACAACCTCGGGATCGTCCTGCTCGGGGCGGGGACGACGCTGATGCTGGCTGCGCCGGACGGAGCGTCCCTCACGCATGCGGTATGCCGCTGGACCGCAAGCGGTGCTGCGGGATTCGCCACGCTGGCCGAACTGGAGTGGGGCCTGCGGGACCGCTTCCTCCGTCGACGGATCACCGGCGCCGGGAGGCGCAGGCCGAGAGCAGGAGACGCAGATGAGCGGTGACGGATTCTCCCGTGGCAGGGGGTGGGGCGACAATCCGCTGGATGCGGAGGGCCTGCGGTGCTGTGTCTGTGACGGCGAACTGCTGTGGAGGGGGGAAACCTACCGGCCACGAGCACGCATGTGGGTCCTCAGCAGGGCCAGGCTGCTGGCTGAATCGTCATACGCCCACACCGAGAACTGCCAGGCGCGTGTCATCCCGATCCGGCAGCTGGTCGGCATGACAGCAGACGAAGCCCTTGCGGAGATCGCCCGCCTCAACGGCACACCGGGAGACGGCATGTAACAGGTCACGCTGCAGGCCGCCGTACGGGCCGTGAACTCGCGGCCGGCGGGACCGCCGGGACCTCGGATCAGGGTTTCCAGGTGCGCAGGAGGGCGGCGATCCGGTCGGCGGTGCAGCGGGGGCTGTTCAGCTCATGGGCGAGTGCGGTGAGCTGTTCGCGGGTGGGGTCGACGGGAATGTTGCTGGCCTCGAGATACATGACGGCAACGGCGCAGGCGACGGTGAGGTTGGAGCGCTCCAGCCACCGGCAGCGACCCACGGTGTGCACCAGGGCGGCAGCACGGGCGAAAGCGCCGCCGTAGACGGGAGTGTCGAGGAGTTCGCCGCGGTGGCGCGCGACGGCAGCGATGGGCACGCCATAGTCGTCGGCGGCCGGATCGCGATGCCCGGCCCGCTCCGCCACTTCGAGGATCCAGGATTCGTCGACGTGCAGGATCACGCGGCGGCGCCCGGCTGCTGCTGGGTGTACGGGGCGTCGAGCTGCTGCTCCAGGTCGTCGAGGAACGCGCCCTGCTCATCGATGAGCCGCTGGGAGGCCGCCATGCCCGCGGCACGGGCGCCGGTGGTGTCCTCCATGATGAGCCGCTCCACGTACTTGTTGAAGTCGAGCCCGCGGGAGCGCGCGGCAGCCTTGCCGGCCTCCAGCACGCCCTCGGCCAACCGAACCTGCGTCTGCCTATTCGTAGCCACACCTGATGGTAGCAGTGTGGTAGCAAGCGTGGGCTAGGTACGGACGTGACCATCGTCTACCGGTGACGCGCTCGGAGTGGCCCCCTTCGAGTGAGCACCCGCAGATTCGCGTCCCGTGACGCACGGGCGAATCTACGACGACGCCGATGGCTTCGTACGCGAAGGACCCGCGCTGTATCACCATGGCCGAGGCCTTGGTCCCGTTGCTGCGCCGCTCCTCTCCCGAGAGGGCCGGCGGCTACGGCGGCTCCTACCAGGTGAATCTGGACGATGAGGAAGCCGTCGGAGTCGGCGGAGTCGAACTGATCAGGGCCGCGATGCGTAAGGCGGCCCGGCAGCTCGACTGGAACGTGGAGACGATCGGGTGGATCGGCACCCGCTTCGGCACGATGATCGCCCTTCGGGACACCCGGGAGGTCCCCGAGGTGTATCGCACAGCGGTCGACGCGGCGATGTGCGAGCAGATGAGCGCTGCGGTGGCCCGGGTGTCGGCGGAATCGGGCGAGGCTCCTGTCCTGCGCGGCTCGGTCGCCCTGATGACGCAGGAGTTCCGCGCGGCTGTCGCCGAGGCGAGTGCCTGATCAGACGTCGTCCCCCCTCTTGTCTTCTTCGATGTGCGATGGGGTCGGTCGGTTGTGAGCGTTGGCCGGGTCAGTCCGTGCGGAGCATCCCGCCGGCCTCCAGTTCCTGCTTGTGGCGGTCGATCAAGCGGCGCACGCCGTCCTGGACGCCGCCCGTGGAACTGGCAGCCGTGTCCCTTCCGGTCATGTCGTGTGCAATGTCAGGGAGTTGAGGAACTCTGCCAGGAAGGACCACAGCAGGGTGTCGCGGCCCCATTCCGGGTCGATGAGCGTGATCTGCCAGGCGCGGGTGACCTCGCGTACGGCTTGGCGGTTGCAGCCGGGGAAGGTCCGGCGTAGCACGCGCGGCGATATCCGGTCCCCCATCCCGGTCATGACGCCATGGTCCTTCCAGGTCGTCACGTCAACGGCGCCGCGTTTCCCGTTCTCGTCGACACGGCGCCCGGGCCGGTACGACCAGTCCGGCCTCGTCGGCCTGCGCGGACAGCGCCCGGACGAGCTCCGGGTCCGCGACGAACGCGGTGACGTACGCCCGCTTCCGCTACGGCTGTAGGTCCGCGGCGGCGGACACCGGCAGCACGGCGGCGAAGGTCAGAACGAGAACGGTGCCGACCGGCCACAGGCGCAGGCCGCGCCGCTCCGTTCTGCGCCGGGGCGGATGTGCAGTCACATCCCTTGAGACACTCTCGCCGCGCCAACGGTTGCGGGTCGTGTCGGCCGCGTCGTACCCATCGTCGCGGCCGGTGTCGATGTCACGGGCGAGGTCTATCAGCGCGCCGTAGGGCGGGTTCAGGGCATCGCCCGCCGCGTCCATGTATGCCGTGACGATCGCGGCGCCGAACGCCCAGGAGGTGCCTCCAGTACCCCTGGGGTTGTCAGAGGCGGGATGTACCGTCAGTTAGTTGGGCGCCCGGCAGTGTGGCTGGGTGCCCACCGGAGGCGGATCTCGTCTCCAGTACGGCTGGAGGTTGCATGGCCCTGGACAGACGCCGAGTGCAGACCGCAGTGATCGGCTGCGCCGATTCCGAGCTCCCTGTGGTCCTTCCAATGGAGGCGATAGAGCTCGATGACTTCCGGGCCCGCCACACCGGTCAGACCTACTGGTGCGGCACTTGGCTGAACGGGTGCGGGCACCAGCTCTTCACCAAGCTCTACACCGACCGCGCCTGCCACTTCGCGCACCGGCCGGATCCCGAGCACACCTCCAGCTGTGCCCGGAAGGCGGCCGGGGTCTCCAGCGCGGACCACCTGTACATCAAGCACGGTCTGCTGGCCTGGATGGCGGAGCAGGACGTCGCCGTCACGGCCACCATCCCCCGTGAAGCGGACGGGTCCATCGGCGGGGAAGTGCTCTTCGCTCCCGCCGGGCACGCCGGCCTGCGGGTCCTGCTCTCCGAGGCCGGCTCGCCCGCGCCGGGGGAAGAGGACTCGGCCCATCTGGTGCTCGGCCCGGAGATGGCGTCCGATCCGGACGTGCTGCTGCGGCAGGGGTACGTCAACCGCATCCAGCTTGTTCCCGACGGCACCCGCCGCCGGATCCAGGTCGGGACCGAACGCCATGGCGGCGCCACCGAGTGGTTCGACCTGCACGAGGTGGGGTTCACCGATGCGGGGCTGACCACTCCTGCGGTCGAAGAAGTCCGCCGGCTGCGGACCACGCGGCGGCCCATCGGGGTGCAGACGCCCAAGGCGGCGCCGCGGCCCCGGCCGACCGTGCGAGCCACTGGAGATGAGACGCACGGCGTCCCTTCACCGGACCGTGCGGACGTCATGACGGCCCTCGAGCAGGCCATCAGCGACGGGCGCAGCCGCGCGGAGATCCGCCGCTGGCTGAACCGGGCGGAGGAGGTGACACACGGCGGATCCACCGCCGAAGAGAACACCCTGATCAGGGCAGCAGCCGACGCTCTGCTGAGGCTGGAACGAGCCGTCGGCGTGCCCACACCGCGCGAACCGTCCTTCCGGGAGCGCAAGGCCCTGCAGAAGGTCCAGCGACTGCTGGGCAACTTCGCGGTGCAAAAGCGCCACGGGTTCACGATGGTCACGCCCCAGCAGCGCCGCCAGCTCGCCCAGGCCGCGGAACAGGCCTCCGCGTGGCTCACCGACGCCCAGCGCTCCCAGGTCCACGAATGGCAGACAGCTCCGACGGAGTCCGCACCCGCACCGCGTGCCCCTCAGTCGCCGGTGCCTGCCCGGACGCCGCGCATTCCCCCTGCGGGTTCCCGCTCTGCGCGCTTCGACGCGGCCGGCCTTGCCGAGGCGGTCCGCGACGTCCTGGAGCACGCAGCCCGGATAGGGAAGACCGTGACCTTCGCCGATCTGTGTGCTCAGGTCAAGGACCTGGGGGAACTGCCGGAGTCTGAGCAGGTGCAGGTGCTGCGGCGGGTCAAGCCGACCGCTCGCCCCCGCAGTGCGAAGCCTCAGCGCCCTGCCCTGCTCACCGCCCTGATCACCACCGAGGCAGGAACCATGCACCCGATCTACCGGCGACTGGCCGACCACGCCGGCCATCACCTGCCCCAGCAGGCCGACAATGCGTGGACCGACACCGTCAACATCCTTCACGACCGGTACCGCAACCCGTAGCGGCACTGCCCCACCGCCGATGCCCGCGTCAGCCAACGGTGTCCCCGGCGCGGGCAAGCCGGATCGTGCCCACGGTGGTGAGACGAAAGGCCAGGTTCGCCTGAGCCGGCGCACGCTGGGCGGGAGCTTGCAGCGGCGGTCACCCTCACGGGTGACGATGAGCATCGTTACCCACTCGACCAGGGCATGCGGCAGGTCAAGTGAGGCAGGATAGGGAACCAACGAGGCTCCTGCGCTGGTGAGTTGAGACGTCGAACACCTCTCTCAACGGCACAGGAGCCTCGTGCGTTGCGGAACGCCGGCCGGTCACCCGATCAGTGGCCACACTGAAAGAGCTCAGTAGGTTTTTTTCTTCTTCGAGTTGGCGAGTCCGGACTGTTGCAGGAGGTCAGGATGCCGGAGTGCGCCGATGGCAGCGTGGATAGGCTGGTCAGGTGATCGAGACTGAACGACTCTTGCTGCGCCCTCTTCGGGTTGAGGATGTCGACGCGTTCGTTGCGCTCCATGCCGATGAACGGGTGAACCGGTTCGTCGGCGCCTACTCGCACCAGCAGGCGTTGGACCGGCTGGCCTCAGTCGAGCAACAGTGGACGGAACGCGGGCACGGGCTGTGTGCCGTCGAGCTGAAGTCCACCGGTGAGTTCATCGGCCGGGTCGGGTTGAACTACTGGGAGAACTTCCATGAGGTGGAACTCGGCTGGACTCTCAAGGCCGAGACATGGGGCCACGGCTATGCGACTGAGGCGGCCCGCGCATGTCTGGACTGGGGATTCGCGACCTTGAACGAGCCCTACTTCATCTCCTTGATCCGTCCTGGGAACACCGCCTCGGTGCGCGTGGCGGAGCGGCTTGGCTTTGCCCCACTGCGTGAGGACGAACTCTTCGGGAATCCAGTCACGGTGTACTCGATGGACAATCCGACCTCACACTGAAGCACGTGGGTCTGCGGTTCTCGCAGGTCAACGCGGCTTCTTCACCCACTGACTGGTGCGGGGGCTTTTGCGGATGAGACGCCTAAAGGGTGTTGCAGAAGGCCGTGTTTTTGCAGGCCGGAGGGCGATCATGGCTGTTCTGATCACGTGGCCAGGGCGAGGTTGTGCATGTGGGCGACAGCTTGGACTGCATGGTGGAGGCCGTCGCCGTGCTGTCGGCAATCGCGGAGGATCTTGTAGTTCTTCAGCCGGCCGATCGCATGCTCGACCCGCGCACGGACCCGGCGATGTTCCGCGTTGTCGGCTTCCTCGCCGACCAGGAGGGCCCGACCGGGTCGTTTGCGGTGCGGGACGACCAGGCCGGTGTCGATGTAGGCGCCGTCGCCGAGCACGGTGACGCCCTGGCACTGCTGCCGCAGACCAGAGTCGCGCCATACATGGGCGTCGGCCCTGTTGCCCGGAGCCGGGCGGGCGGTGGCTACGACCAGGCGGGTGTCCGCATCGATGATGACCTGCACGTTCGCGGAGAACCGGTAGTTGCGGCTCGAGGCGCCGACCTTGCGGTCACGGACCGGGACCAGCGTGCCGTCCACAATCCACAGCCGGTCCGCGGCATCGACGGGCCGTGCGGCCGGCTCGAGTGCCAGAAAAGGCCGCAGCCGCTGGATGACCCTGCACACCGTGGCAGGCGAGACCCCGAAGAGCGGGGGGCGAGCTGCCGCATGGTGAGGTTCATGCGGTAGTAGACAGCCACCAGCAGCACCCGGTCGGCAAGCGGCAGACACCACGGCCTCCCGATGCGCGGCCCACCGCCACCCCGCTCCCACACCACCTTCCACAACCGCTCGAACTGCTTCATCCGCAGCCCCGTGAACGTCTCCACCCACAACGGATCAGCCGTCAACACCCCACGCATACAAGGAAAATGCCCTGCTCACGGCCTTCTGCAACACCCCTTAGTACTCCAGCCGTAGATCGTGATCTCGATGGTGAGGGGCGTCGAGGCGGCAGGTGTCCAGCGTGGATGATCTCGCCCGAGATCGCCCATGCCGTCGCGGGCGTCGGCTCCTTATCCGTCTACCCGAGTTCACCGCGACGGAGGGCGTCCCTTATCTCGTTGAGCTTCGCGGTCGTTGCCGGGGTCCGCTCCTGTGCTTGTTCAGCGAGTCGGAGGGCATCGTCGATCTCGCTGAGCTTCCTGGAGGACAGGACGGCCGCCCGCTTCATCAGGTCGTCCCGGGACACGGTGGTCAGCCACGTGCACGGGGTGAAGCCTGGACGCGGGAACGCGAGCCGCAGCACGCCTTCGAGCGGCAGCCCTTCACCGGCGCCGACCGTCACTTCGATGCCCAGACCGCTGATGTCGAGGCCCGCCGGAGCAACGACCTGCATCACCTGGAACCCGGACGCGTCGTCTCCTGACAGCAGTACGACCAACCTCCGCTCGTCGAACTGGACCCACCAGACTTCGCCACGTTGCACAAGCCCTCCGATACACAGGACGGCAGGCAGACGCTGCGCGACCTGACGCGGTGTGGAGACGGGTGCGGCCACCGTTGATCATCGGTGTGTGAAGACAAACGATCATGCGGTGGCCGCAGGTCACAGCGTAGACCCTGCCTGCTGGCAGGAGGCGTTCGAGAGCCTGATGAGCCGGATAGCGGGACGCTTCGCACGGGTCGAATCCCGACGCCGGGCCCGGAAGTTGGTACTCGGCCTGTTGTCGGACCTGCCGCGCAAGAACTGCTGGACCATCGCCGAGTGGGCGGGGGACCGGACCCCGGACGGCATGCAGCACCTGCTCGGGAGGGCGCGGGAGAGGAACAGGACGGAATGCAAGGAGAATGCGGCTCCCCGTGGCCGCAACTCGGTGAGCGCGGTCGTGACCTCGTCGAGCGGCCGGCCCCCAGGAATCCTGCTCAATGCGGTGCGGTCTTTCCCATCTGGGAGGGGACCGCTGTTGTGTTCCCGACTGTGCGAGTAGCGGACAGAGACTCATGGAAACCCTGATCTGTGCGATCGTTGTTGTCGGGGCGGGCAGGGACAGTACCCGGCGCACACGGTTTGTTGGCCGCGGCAGCGAGCAGGGCACGGATCTTACGGGCGAACCCGGCCCCGGGAAGCGGCAGTTCCACATCGGGCTGGCGCAGGTATCCGGCGGCGACCGCCAGGGGAAGATAGGCCATGAGTTCCGTGACCGCCGCCGTCCTGGGCCGGGCCGCGTACTTGGTGACGGCGAGCAGGGCGCGCAGGATCGAAGTGGCGGAGTCCCCGGCCTCCGTGCCGAGCCAGGAGCGGACAGGCTGCGTCGTAAAGGGGTGCGAGCGTACGGGTACTTCGGGCGGGGACTGGACGTCGTCGGTCTGGCGGTGCCACCACGCGGCGGTCGCTCTCTCGCCCAGGGCCAGGTGATGCAGGTAGAGGCAGTATGCGGCTGCGGGCTGTCCGGCACCGGCGGCGTACTGCCACCAGTAGCGTGCCCCGTCGTCCGTGTCGGTCAGCTGCAGGACGCAGGCGAGGACCAGGGCGCTGCGCGGTTCGGGCACCTGGTCGGTGACGAATTCGGCGACGCTGGTCGAGGGCATGTGGGTGACGAGGGTTTCGCACAGTGCGCGCAGGTCCTCAGCGGCCTCGGTGGACGCGTTGTCCCTGGCCGGGGGGACGTCGGCGACGCGGGTGCCGCGGCGGTGTTCCGCGGTGGGCGGCGGAACGATGTCGCGGGGCACCATACGGTCGCGCACGAGCAGGGCCCTGGAGAGCATCTCTTCGATGTAGGTCATGCAGGGGTCCTTTCGGTCTCGGGGGGCGGGCAGATGACGCTCTCGAGAAAGTGGACGGCGTGACGCTCGTCCGATCCCACGGTGGCCAGCGGGACGCCGAGGAGGGCGGAGGCGCTGTCCAGTGCGAATCCGCACAGCCGCCGCAGCACCATGACGTCGAGCTGGTTGTCCGGCAGCCTGCTCATCGCCTTGAACAGCTCCAGGCTCTCTGCCATCTGGTGCACGCGTGCGGTGTCGTCGGTCAGCACCCGCAGGGCGACGGTGTCGAAGGCCGCAGCGCCGAACTCGGGCCGGCCATCGATGTGCGGCGTCCTCGACATGACGGTGGCACGCAGGACTTCCCAGGCGAAGCGCCGGGTGTCGGAGCTGGCCAGCGCGTCGTTCCAGCGCAGCCAGAGGATGTCGAAGGTGTCGGAGACAGCGCTGTCGCGCTGATCGTCGTCGAGGAACACCTGGGCGTACAGGCTGTAGTCGCCTTCGGCCAGTTCCCGAAAGGCGCGGTGGTCCAGGGGCGGGACGGTGTGCGAGGCGGTAGCGGTCGTGGTTCTCTCGCTGCAGCGGTCGATCCACTCCCGGGTCTTGTGGGCTTCGAACGCCGCGTGCCGCCAGAGCCGGTACAGCGGCCACTGCGGCATGTTCAGCTCGGCGGACAGACTGAGGATGATCTCCCAGCGGGGATACAGGCCGGTACCGCGCAGCAGCTCTGAGATCTTCGACTTGGAGAGCCTCACCCGGACGCTGAGTTCACTGAGGGTCAGCCCGCTCGTCAGGTAAGTGTCGCGCACCGGTTCCAGCCAGGCACGGTGGGCGCTGCCCACGCTCTCCACGATCGGACCGAGCTTGCGGCCCGGCCGCGGTGGCACCGGGCCGGGGCCCGGTGCAGGCGGCTTGGAAGACATCGTCACGAGGCGCGCCCCTCCTTGTCCTCGACGGCCTCACTGCGGTGCCTGGGGACCGACTCGCTCTGCGGCCGGCCGACGCTGGCGATCTGCTGGACGGCAAGTCCGAGGGCTGGGGCGAGCGTGGCGACGGCGGCGAGATATCCCAGCACCGCCATGACGGCGCTCCAGGCGAACACGGTCACCATCGCGGCGATGATCAGTATCTGTGTACGAGTCACTCGAAATTCCTTTTGGCGTATCGATGACGGCCTTCACTGTCCGCACGGCTCATCCGGGGCAAGCCCGTGCGAGGCCCCGGGCCGACGGGTGCCGATCCGTCAGCCGGGGAGTTCAACCAGCATGACCAGCAGCACAGTTGTCACGCCACGCGATCAAGGAATCACGGAACAATTGGATCTGTGGAAGACCGCTGCGGTACACGGGAATGGCCGCCGGGACACGGGCTTGGCCGAGTTGGTGCGCGTGCGGTTAGAAGTTCCTGGTTTCCCTTGCAATTGCACTACAGACCCGCGTCAATGGAACCCAGGCACTTTTGGTGTCGGCCTTCTATCCGGAAGGGCCTGCTCCCGTGCCGAGATTTTTTGGGAGCGGGCATTATCGCTCCCGTCTGGCCCAGAGTGGCCAGGCGGGAGCGGAGCCATCCAGCGGGACCCCGGGGAGCGGCCGCCTCCCACCCCGCACGCGCGCGCCCCGGCCAAGTGGCACTCGGGGCGGATCAGGGGTGAGGCATGCCCCGAGGAACCGTCACCCCTATTGCGCACTGCCTGTTGAGGCGCCGTCCCGCCTCGGGCGGGTAAGGACCGACTTCCGGCCCGGCACACGGGGCGATCCGCACATGGACAGCACGCAAAGGCCGGCAAGCCGGTGCCTTCCTTCCGTAGCTTGAACACCGGATCCCCCAGGCCATGTCGTGTCAGCCTCCGAGTTGCCCTGTCCGGGACTCGGCCAGCACCGCCCCACCGCGACTGAAGACGCCGCGCCGCACCAGAAGTGCGATGGGGAGCCTGCCCCCTGATGGAAGCCGGCGCGCACGCCGCGGCTTCCGCCTGTCGGCTAGCGCGTGAGCGCGCCCCGGGCCCTTGCCCCGCGACTCCGTTGCGCGGGTGAAAGCGAGAGCGAACATGCCAGAGCAGATGGCCGGGCCGAGCGAAGGCCGGCCAATGGTGTGTGGATCAGCCTGATTGAGACAAAGTTCCCTCAGGCATGCATAGGTGGCGCCCAGACGGCGATCCTCCTGGTGAGACGCTGATGCAATTGCATTCGCGGAGCGCCGAGTTCACGCACATCGGGGGTTCACTGATGGAGACTCTGGCATATGCCCAGGTCGGATCCGCCGTTTCCGGACGCAGGGCGTTACAGGAATGGCGGAAGAGTTCGCACAGCAATCCAGACGGGGCATGCGTCGAGGTCGCGCAGCCGCATCGGGATCAGGTTCTCTTCCGCGACTCCAAGGCAGTGCAAGGCGGCGTGGTGGGCGTCTCCCGGTCCGCGGCAGCGGTCTTCGCCACCGCCCTGGCGAAGGGTGAGCTCTGAACGGCAAGCACCCCCCGCCGTCCAAAACACGTGTGCTCTTGCAACGCCGGATAACGGGCTGCCGGCGCATTGTCACCACCTGCGGTGCAGAATGCCCGAATCCGCTCGGCGTTTCTGCTGCGGCGGCCGGGCGCGGATGAACGAACGCCCCGCAAATGCGTACTGGACAGCAAGACGTACCTGCGAGTAGTGATGAGGATGCGACGCGGTGCGGCCGCCCAGCCACGGGCGTGCACGGTGTGCAGGCGTCCGCAGGGGCGTGCGGACCACGACGAAGGGGAAAGCGTGGCGGAACAGCCTGCATCCAGGCCGGCCATCGGCACGGAAGCGGACTTAGGGCAGGACAGACCGCACAGCGCCCGCATGTACGACTATTACCTCGGCGGGAAGACCAACTACGCCGTAGACCGCGAAGCAGCACAGGCCGTCATCCAAGTCTTCCCTTCCGTCGAGGTAGGGGCACGGGTGAACCGCGCCTACATGCACCGGGTCGCCCACCACCTGGCACACCAGGGGATCCGCCAGTTCATCGACGTGGGCACCGGAATCCCCACCGCGCCCAACCTCCACCAGATCGCACAAGAGGTGACGCCGCAGGCCACGGTCGTGTACGCGGACAACGACCCGATCGTCCTGGTCTACGCCGACGAACTCCTCGACGGCGCCCCGGAGGGCAGAACCTGCTACGTCGAGGCCGACGCGACACAGCCCGCCGAATTGCTGGCGGCCATCAGGGCGACCGGGGCCATCGACTTCGGCCGGCCGGTGGCGCTGAGCATGCATGCACTGCTGCACTTCGTCCCCGACGACCAGCATCCCTACCAGCTCGTCAGCCGGCTGCTGGACCCGCTGGCACCGGGCTCGTACCTGAGCCTGACACACTGCACCGGCGACTTCGAGCCGGAAGCCTGGGCAGCCATCGTCGACACCTACAGACAGCGGGGAACACCGACCCAGGTACGCAGCCGGGCCGACGTTCTGCGCTTCTTCGACCAACTCGAACTCGTCGACCCCGGGCTTGTGGTGGCCCACCGTTGGCACCCCGAACCCGGCAGCGACTTGAACCTGGTGACAGACGGCCAGGTATCCCTGTACGCCGGCCTCGGCCGCAAGCCGTAGGCGACGTCGGCGTCCGAGTCAGCGGTAGTAGCCCGAGCTCGCCAGGTGCTTGAGCCGGCGTACGGTCCCCGCAGGGGACAACGACGCTCCCCTCAGGCGGTCGAACGCCTTCTTGCGCTTGTCGACCTGCTCCTCGTCCTGGAAGATCAGCCCGCCGTCAAAGACCTCCGCGTATGCGATGTCGGGAAGGATCCGTGCGGAGAACTCCCATATCGTGGTCGAGCCGAGATGCACCGGCAGGTCGTAGCGGTCCTGCTCCGCGATCCGGATGAGATAGCGCGGGTTGCCTGCCAGGTCGATCAGGTGCTCCAGCTGCTGGTGCATGACCTGCGGGGTCCCGTACCGGCGCCGGAGGGAACCCTCATCGAGGACGCAGATGAGTTTCTTGTCCTCATCGGCTGACCGGAACCGCTGCTGACGCTCCATCCGCAGGTCGACCAGGGACTGACGCTGATGCACATCCGCGCTGCCGCCGGCGATCACCGCACGCG
Organism: Streptomyces sp. NPDC007157; assembly: GCF_040634235.1. Lineage (NCBI taxonomy): Bacteria > Bacillati > Actinomycetota > Actinomycetes > Kitasatosporales > Streptomycetaceae > Streptomyces > Streptomyces sp. NPDC007157. The sequence goes on along the minus strand of NZ_JBEYFE010000049.1, from coordinate 19,475 downwards.
CGTAACCCTCCGTCTGCAACAGACCCGGAAGCTGCAGCGGTTCGTACACCCTGATCCGCTGTGCCATGTCCTCGAAGCTCACCACCGCCTGGAGATGCTTCTGAGCCACCCCCGACCACGCCTGCCACCACGGCTGCTGGTTGGCCACCTGCGCCAGTTCCCGAAGCTGGACCTGCTCCAGCGGGTCTGTGACCTGGTAGATGACGAAGAAGCGGGCCAGATCCTGTTCCTTGAACTGGTGCTGCCCGGTCTCGATACGGCTCACCTTGGAGACCGACGCGCCCAGCATCCGCGCGACGTCTTCCTGCTTGAGACCGATGGCCGTGCGGCGGGCGCACAGGGCATTACCCAGCACCATCCGTGGCGCGGACGGGACGATCTCGTCCCTGATGTACCGCACACGGCGCCCCGGCTTCAGCGGATCACCGGAACCCGCAGCGGCTGCCGACCTCCGACTCACAGCCCCTCCTTGCGCACAGTAAGCATGACGGCGCTCATCGTGCACGACAGGTCCGACAGGCAAGACGGAATCGGAAACATACTCTCCCCTGGATCATGTAAACGGCTGAAAATCCATCACCAAAGGGGAAGAAACAGTCTCGCACTCAACAGGCCCACCAGACCGCGCCCAAGGCCCTGCGTCCCAGGCCATCCACCCCACCGCAGTCGGCTACGCCACCGTCTACCCCACCGCCACCGGCAAACCCACACCGGTCAGTACATTCCGTCGGTCGGCCGAACATCCCCGCGGGCGCGGGGAGCAGACGTAGACGGGGTCGATCCCGGCGCGGGCCCGGGGAACATCCCCGCGGGCGCGGGGAGCAGGCGGTGCCGGCCGCCTTGATGTCGTTGGCCGTGGGAACATCCCCGCGGGCGCGGGGAGCAGTCCGCGTGGGCGCCCTCGATCAGCTCCGGCTTGGGAACATCCCCGCGGGCGCGGGGAGCAGAACCGGGGCACGAACGCGGTGTGGGCCGGATCGGGAACATCCCCGCGGGGGCGGGGAGCAGAAGCTGGGGTTCGGCAACTTGTTCCGGGAGTCGGGAACATCCCCGCGGGCGCGGGGAGCAGACAGTGATGGGGCAGCGCCAGCCGCCCGAGCTGGGAACATCCCCGCGGGCGCGGGGAGCAGGTTTCCCTTTTGTCGTGGTTGGTGTGGGGTGGGGGAACATCCCCGCGGGCGCGGGGAGCAGGCGGACTTGGTGGATTGCGGTGCCGTCCTTGCGGGAACATCCCCGCGGGCGCGGGGAGCAGATGGCGTCGCCCTGGACGAAGCGGAACGGGTAGGGAACATCCCCGCGGGCGTGGGGAGCAGGTGATGAGCGCGTCCATGTCGGTGCCGGGCTGGGGAACATCCCCGCGGGCGTGGGGAGCAGCCGATGGCCGCGTTGAACTGATCCATCGACATGGGAACATCCCGGCGGGCGTGGGGAGCAGTCCACCGAATGGCACCAACCGTGCCCGCAGGCGGGAACATCCCCGCGGGCGTGGGGAGCAGAGGATCGACCACTGTAGTCAGGTGGCTGTCTCGGGAACATCCCCGCGGGCGTGGGGAGCAGACGACCGGGACCCCGCAGCGTCGGACCGTGTAGGGAACATCCCCGCGGCCGTGGGGAGCAGATCGTGACCACGGTCGACCCGGAGCCGGCACCGGGAACATCCCCGCGGGCGTGGGGAGCAGACCCGCTGTCAATTCCCGCCCGAGGCGCCCGAGGGAACATCCCCGCGGGCGTGGGGAGCATGCATCCTGGAGGAGCTGCCTGGCGAAGCCCATGGGAACATCCCCGCGGGCGTGGGGAGCAGGAAGGGAGCCAGCTCCCGGACTTGGAGAACGGGGGAACATCCACGCGGGCGTGGGGAGCAGACCTCCCTGCGCTGCCAGCGTGTGTCCGCCCGGGGAACATGCCCGCGGGCGTGGGGAGCAGTGGAACTTGCTGCCGAGCGGCCCCCCGATGACGGGAACATCCCCGCGGGCGTGGGGAGCAGTCTTCGACCAGGACGATCAGCTTCTGTGCCTGAGGAACATCCCCGCGGGCGTGGGGAGCAGTGCCACAGGCGGCCGTCTTCGATGGCGGTGGTGGGAACATCCCCGCGGGCGTGGGGAGCAGTTCCCTCCTCGACTTTCCCCTTCGACCGCTGGGGGAACATCCCCGCGGGCGTGGGGAGCAGGCCGACCTATGAGGCCTGGCAGGAAGTCAACCGGGAACATCCCCGCGGGCGTGGGGAGCAGACGCCGACGGGGTCGGGCCAGGCGGCGACGGCGGGAACATCCCCGCGGGCGTGGGGAGCAGAGCAGCACCGCCAGGGCGGCCCAGTCCTTGCGGGGAACATCCCCGCGGGCGTGGGGAGCAGCCGCTGCGGAGCGTCGACAGCAGGACCAGGCTGGGAACATCCCCGCGGGCGTGGGGAGCAGACAGCCCGATCCACTGCCCCGGCGGGACCGTGAGGAACATCCCCGCGGGCGTGGGGAGCAGACTGTTTGACCTGGGTGTTTACCTCCGAGGCGACGGATTCCAGAGCAGTTTCTCTGAACCCGGCAATCCACCCAAACCCATCACAAAGCCCTTCAGGCTCTTCCGAAGCGTCGGCGTTTGGCCGCCTTGCTCCATCCGGTAGCAGCCGTGGTGGTTTGGGGCTCCTGCTGGGACGGGGGTTTCATGTCAGGGCGGTGGATGAGGGTGACGCCGTCGTAGTCGACGGGGTGCCATGCGTGGTCGTGGGTGCGGAAGGTGAAACCCTGTTCGTTGTTGGTGGTGTGGGCGAGCAGGGCGCGTCCTTGGCCGGCGTATTGCTGGACCTCGTGCCAGAGAGCGTCGCGGATGCGGGCTGACGGGTTGCCCACGAACACGCCTGCGGAGATTTCCAGGAGCCAGCGGGTGAGGAAGCCACGGAGTCCTGCGGGGCAGTTGGTGAGGACGATGACGGTCACCAGGCCACCTGTTCGTAGTCACCGGTGTCGTCGTGGTTGAAGCCGGAGGGGACTTCGCGGCCGCCGTCACTCTGGAGGGTGACCACGTCCCGGTCACCGCCGGGGTCGGCCGAGCCGGTTCCTGCCGGCAGCAGCAGGTGTTTGATGTCGTCGACGCAGCGCTCCAGCAAGGACGTTTCGTTGATGCGGTCCCGTAGAGCGCGGCGGGTACGGGGGCCGACGTCCTCCTCGTCCTGCGCGGCGACGTCGAACGCGAGGGGGATGCCGATCTCGGTCTTGTAGAGGTCGGCGATGTCGAGGACGAACGACAGTTCGTGTCCGGAGTGGACGAAGCCGAGGGCTGGGCTGCAGCCCAGCGAAGTGACGACGGCGTGGGCGATGCCGTACATGCACTGGGCTGCCGCGGTGATGCCCTGGTTGACAGCGTCTGCGGCAGTGAAATCACCGGGGGCATACTGGCGGCCGCGCCAGCGGATGCCAGTGCGGGCGGCCTGGTCGCGGTAGCAGTCTTTGACGCGGCGCCCTTCCCGGCCGAGGAGTTCGTGGCGGGTCAGGCCGGCGGGGTCTTCGTCGGGGAAGCGCAGCCGGTACATCGCGCGAGCCACGGCGAGGCGGCTGCGCGCGTTCGCCCACTGCTGGGCTTGGGCTTCCATGAGTGCTGAGGAGCGGGTGAGGGCACGGCCGGCGGCGTAGTAACGCACGCCTCGTTCTCCGACCCAGCAGACGGCCGCGCCGGTTTCTCCCAGCACGCTCATCGCCTGGTGGGTGACGCGGGTGCCGGGGCCGAGGAGGAGGGTGCCGATGGTCGCCGAGGGGATGTGGGTGGTGCCTTCTGCGTCCTGGGCGGTGATGGCGTTGGCGTCCCGGTGGACGGTGCAGCGTTCCAGGTAGATGAAGGAGATGCGCTCGGCGGTGCGGGTGAGTTGTCGCGGTGTCAGTGCGGCGTGCTGGGAGATCGTGGTCATGGTGTCTGCCGGGCGGGCGGGGTGAGGGGTGCCAGGGTGATCAGGCCGCAGCCGTAGGCTTTGGCCCGGCCGATTCCCTGGGTGAGGGTGCGGCGCAGGGCTGCGGGGTCGGTGACTTCGAGCCGGCCGTCGAAGGTGACGGCGACGAGGGTGACGGGTTTGCGCTTCGTGTCGTCTTCTGTGCGCCGTTTGTCGAAGGAGCGGTTGTTGTGGTCGCGGATGGACAGCTCGTAGCGGTCGCCGTGGTGTTCGTGTTTGCCCTGGTAGGTCGTGCCGCTGGGCAGGAGGCGTTTGTCGTCGGCCTTCTCCAGGATGCGGAAGCCGCTGCGCTCCTGGCGCTCGATCAGCCACGCCGTCTGGTGAACGGGGGTGAGATGGGCTGTGATCTTGCGGGGCTCGTTGGGGGTGCGGCGGATGGTGTGGACCGGGTTGGCGGTCAGCCGGAAGGCCCAGCGGTCGCCTGTGGAGAGCTTGTCGAGGAACGGGGTGTAGGGCCTGGTCTGCCAGCCGGGGGTGTGTGGGTCAGCTGCGGCTGCCGCCGGCCAGCCGGCCTGCTCGACGAGGTGGGTGAGGTCTGGGCGGTCGGGGCTGACGATGTACAGCAGCACCTCGGCGCGGGCCTGGTGGTCCAGGCGCCACAGCACCCGTGGCGCGTCCGGTGTGGGGACGTCCGTGGGCAGCAGGCCGGGGAAGGAGGACATGACGGCTGCGTGCAGGGCCTGCGGCGAGGACAGCAGTCGGCGGGCGCCGGGACGGGCCGTGTTCAGGCGGAAGCGGGAGAGGAACATCAGCTGCTCTCATCCTCCAGAGCATCGAACGGGTCATGCCGCGGGGCGCCGGCCGCGACGGCGCCGGGCACCGGCACCTTGGTGGTGACGACGGTGCGCAGAGCGTGGCGGCGGTGTGCGGCGGCGAAGCTGAGCGGCTGGTCGCGCAGAGTGTCGGCACCGCCGTGTTCGCCGGCTGCCGCCTCCCACAGCACCGTCAGTCCTTCCTCCGGACGGAAGCGGTGCTGCTTGCGGTACCAGGCAGACGCCTGCCACGACACCTCTCGGAGCACGCGCTCCAGGCAGGCGTCGTCGTACAGGCCCAGTTCGAGCGGTGCGGCGGGCGGGCAGGAGCGGCGGCCTAGGAACGGCAGGTAGACTGGGGATTTCAGCGCGGCGTGCAGTTCGGTGAGCAGTGTGTGTTCGCCTTCGAGGGCGGCGACGAAGGCGGCGTCGGCGAGGTAGAACCGTTCCGACAGCGGCATGGATTTGCCGGTGACGGTGTGGTGGGCGGTGTGGAAGTCCCGGATGCGGATGCCGGGCTGGTCGATCCGGACGCCGAACCGCAGGGCCGCCAGGGGCGCGAGTGCCGTGTCTTCGCCGCGTTCGATGCCTGCCGCAGCCGCGAGCAGGCCGATGACGCCGCTCTTGGTGGGGGCGGACTCGGTGGTGCGGCGGGTGAAGCGGGAGGAGGCCCCCCAGGACTGCAGGGGGCCTGCCAGCCGCAGGGCGAGTACGCCGCTCATGCGGGCTTGCCCAGGTGTTCGGCGACGGCTTGGCCGACGGCCGTGACCAGGTCGCCCAGGGTGTCGGACTCGGTGCCGAGGTCGGCGAGTTTGAGGGTGTTGGGGCCGACGCGCAGGACCCAGCTGAGGGTGGAGTCCTGATCGCCGTAGGCGCGTTCGATGTCCGGGACGTAGGCGGCGAGGCGGTCGGATGCCTCCCGGACGTGGCCGCCCTGGTCGCCGCGGACGGGTTCTTCGAAGGCGGCGACGAAGCTGATCGGGCGAGTGGTGCGCAGCTTGACCACGACCGCGTCGGGCAGGGTGTGGTGCCCGAAGGTGTTGATCTTCCCCGTCGGCAGTGAGGAGACGAAGCTGTGGACGAATGCCTCGACGGCACGGCGTACCGGCTCGGTCCTCGGCTCGTCCTCGCGCAGGCCCTGGCCGAGGTTGGCGGCGAGCTGGTGGACGCCGAGGGCGGCGTAGCGGTAGAGGGTGGCGGAGTTGAAGTCGACGGTGCCGATCATCCCGGCTCCGGTCTCTTCCTCGGTGTTCTCGTCGTCGACGGCCGTGTAGTAGTCGGACTCGTTCTCCACCCGGTGCACGCTGATGGCGTGGGCGACCTGGACGGCGGCGTCGACGTTGAAGTCGGCGGCGTCGGCGACCATCCGGCCGAAGAGGGCGATGTCGACGGAGTGGCGGCTGTCCGCGATCTCCTTGGCCTTCTCCTTGTTCGTCTTCTCCTTGAGGAAGGCCGTGATGTCGGCGGCGCCGTCGACGGCGAGGCGGGCCAGGCCGTCGAGCTGGCGGGCGCTGAGGAAGACCAGGTACTTCGCCTCCGGCGCCGGGGTGTCCCCGGACTCCTTGGCGGCGTCGGCCTTCCGCTTGGGCACTTCGGTCTTCAGTCCGGTCGCCTTGACCGTCTCGTCGGCGAATGTGAGGGCCGTCTCAGCGCTGAGGGAGGGGGCGAGCTCAGTGATGCGCCTGGCGAGCAGTTCCACGACCTTCTTGGTCCGCACGCCGAGTTCGCTGGGATCGAGCAGGTGCTCGTCGTCGAAGTAGGTGCGGGTGGCCCGCTTCCATGCCTGGCTGGAGACGCGTGCGCGCGGCACACCGCCGTACACGGCCGTCTTCGGCGCGCCCGTGTCGTCACGGTTGAGGTTGCTGGGCGGGACGGTCTGCAGGGCGTGCACGTCCAGGAAGATGCGGTTCACGAGGCGTCCTTGTCACTGTCGTCGAGGCCGGCGGCGGTGTCGTCGAAACTCTGGCGGGAGGGTTGTGCGGCCGGTTCCTGCCAGGAGTGGAAGGAGCGGCCCCACTCGCGGCGGATGGTGTCGGCGCCACCGGGCCACTGCCAGGTGTAGAGCTGCCCGGCGAGCAGGCCGTAGTCGAGGGGGATGTCCGCGCGGCGCAGCAGGACGATCAAGTCGCGCAGCCGCTGGGACAGGCTGGTCAGGTCGGGGGCGGTGCCGGCGCGCACCAGGCGCTTGCGGACGGGCTCGTCAATGCCGTCCGGTGGCATCAGACGCCGCACAGCCGCCCCCAGTCCGGCCGGCCGTTTGTACGTGTGGGGGCGGTGCATGCGCGCGCCACGGGACTGCTGGTGCAGCGCCCAGAGGGTGAGGGCCGCGTGCAGGGCGTCCTCCGCACGCACGAGTTCCTCCTCGCCGAGCGGCCGCACGCCTTCGAGGCGGGCTTGCAGAGGCGAGGTGTCGACGAGCGTCCACAGGTCGGGCAGGTCGGCGGCATCGCGGCCTGCGCCACGGCGCAGACGGGCCAGCACTGCGACGTCCTTCGGGCTGTCTCTGAGGTAGCCGTCCTGCCACGGCTTGATCTGTGCGGCGGCGAGTTCGGCGATCCGTGAGCGGGCAGTCGGCGGGGCTGTAGTTGTGGTCATGCGGGTACCTTCTGGTCGGTCGCGGAAGGGTCACACTCAGGGCGGCCGGGCGGACCTGACGGAGGTGTGCCTGCGTCGTCTCGCTCACCGAACTCCGATGCGCGGCCCAGAGCCTTGGCCAGGCGCCCGCGGAACCACTTTTCGGCCAGGCCCGCATTGAGCCACAGAGCGCCCTTCTTGTCGGTGACGGTTCTGCCCTGCCAGGCGGCATCCCCCGCCTGTGCGACGAGTCGGTCGCCGAGGCCGCCGACGATGCCGTGTGCGTCGCGCTGCCATCGACGGCGGCTCTCGAACGGGTCACCGGCATCCGCCAGGGCGGCGATCCAGGTCCGGTAGGGGTTCTCCAGCGCGGTGAAGCCGAGTTCACGTGCTGCCGATCGTGCCCCCTCACCCTCGGTGCCGGCCGCACGGGCCAGATCGGTAGCCAGATCGCCCAGCGCCCGCACCGCAAGGTCAGCGTCCTCGGCAGCTGCGATCGCCTGCCGGGCACACGTACGGTCCTGGCGGTGCAGCAGCACGACCGGCATGGCGAGTTGGTCGTCGACCACCTCATCGATCACGGACTGCTGCGTCCCGTACTTGGCGCCGACGATCCGGGCCCTGATGAGGAAACCCCGCGGCAGTTCCCCGTCGGTGACCAGGCGGGCGATCCACTCCAGGATCCCGGGCCGCAGGTTCGGGGCGGCCTCTGCTCCTTGGGCGATCTCCGCCCGGTCGGCGACCAGTGAGGCGACGCCCCGCCAAGCGGCGCGGGCCGGGTCATGGTCTCTTGGCAGGTAGATCAGCGGCTGCCGCAGTTTCCTCTCCTGGAAGGTGCTGCGCCGCCACGCGGTCATCGGCTCCCGGCGGTGCATGTTCCGCGCGACGAGCGGATCGCCGTAGCCGAGGACAACGCCGGTGACGCCGTCGGCGTCGTGGTGCAGGCGCAGCCGGCGCGACTGCCACGTGTACAGATCGCGCAGCCCGGTCGGCGTCCGTCCGGATCCGCCAGGAGGGCACGGTTCACGCCGCCAGGCCGGCCGGTCGTCCGCCGTGAACTCCAGGGAGTCGGTGTCGGCGGCCACCAGGTTCAGCAGCAGAGTCTCGCGCAGGGTGTCGCCTTCCGCGAAGACGCCGCCCAGGCCGCCGGCCCACCCCGTTCCCAGTGGATACACCTTGCCGCCCCTGACCCGGTCGTCGCCCACCGCACCGGACTTGATCCCGGACGTGTCGTAGGCGTGGGCATGGACGACCCAGCGGGCCGCCTCGGCGAAGGTGAGCCGTTCGACGGTGGGCATCCGGGCGGTAAAGAAGGGCTCCCCGTTGGGCACGTCGGCCACGATCCGGTTGAGGGAGAACACCTCGTCTTTCGCCGTCCGCAGCCCAGCGGTCTGGAAGAACGGGGCGGCCGGGTGGAAAAGGGCGAAGCGCTCGCGGTGCGTGTCCAGATACGCGCCGACCGGCGCGAAGCACCGCGGGTCCGCCCACAGTTCGCCCCAGGACTCGACGTCGCGGGGGCCGTCGAGGGCGTCGTGAGCGATGGCCAGCAGCAGGCGCAGCAGCGCGAATTCCTGGGTGGGCAGGTCTCCCGCGAGGCGCCGCACCTCGGCTGCCTGGGCGAAGACCTGGCGCAGCGACAGTTCCTCCTGGGAGCCGTCACATTTCAGGACCGCGATCCACGGCTCGGTGGTCAGGTCGAATAACGGGACATGGGCCGTGCTGTCACCGGTCGGTTCCGTCACGGGTCACCTCCAAGCCGTCGGATGGGCTGTAGTGGAGCGCATAGCCTGCCAGCTGGGTCTGACAATTCTCATCGAGCGCGAGAATCAGCTGGTCAGCCAGCCAGGGGCTGTTTTTGCCCTGCCAGGCGGGCACGTACAGCTGCTCCAGTTCCGCGATGGCCTTGTCGAGGGTCTCGGCGTAGGAGAACTGGATGGGCAGCCGCAGCCCGCAACTCGCCGCCACCCGGGCGGCGAACGACGTGGGCACCTGATCCTGCGGCAGCTCCAGTCCCCCGCGCCGGCGGCCCTGCTTGTCTGCTTCCAGCCACGGGAGGGTGGCGAGGGTGCCGTCGGTACGCCGCTGCACGACGACGACTTCCAGGCTCTCCCGGCTGTCGCGGACCTGGGCCCGCCCAGTGCGGGTATCGTCGGCATCGCCCACCCCGGCCGCCACCCAGCCGAACAACGCCCTGCCGGGGCGGCCGACTTCACCGAGGCGGAACACGGCCGCCCGTTCGGCCTGGTCGGCCCGGTGCCGCTCGAACCGCGCCCTTGCTTCCTCCAGCGCCGGCACCCAATGCTCCGGCCCGACCGGAGCCTCGACGTACGCGCCCTGGACGAGCGGGCTGATGTCAGCGGGCAGCCGCACGGGGCGCTGCGGCCCGCCGTCGAGATGAGGCAGCAGCACAGCGGCCGACCTCAGCAGCGCATAAGCCCCGTATACCGCGACCGATCCGCGCACTGGGACGGGCACGTCCGCCTCCCAGTCGGCGCCGGTCAGCAGGCACCGTGCCGCACGCAGCCGCGCGGGCCGCTGGCTCTGGCCCTCCCCGCGCTGGTGACGGTGGAGTCGGCCCATCCGCTGCAGCAGCAGGTCCACCGGGCACAGGTCGCTGACGAGGAGATCGAAGTCCACGTCCAGGGACTGCTCGGCCACCTGGCTGGCCACCACGATATGCCGGCCCGAAGGCCGCCCCGTCGCCTTGCCCGGCGGACCGAACCGCCGCAGCAGATCACGGTCCTTGGCCGCCCGGTCGACGTCCACAAAACACGAGTGCGCCACGCTGACGTCCCCGTCGCCGAACCTCTCCCGCAGCACACGGGCCGTCTCCAGCACTCGCTTGACCGTATTGCGAACGACGAGCACACAACCGCCGCCAGCCAGCTCCGTCTCCAGCCGGTCGGCCAGAACATCCAGACCGTCCGCAAGCCGCTCGACCCGGACATCCGTGCACCGGGCCGAAGCAGGCGGCTGGCGCACCACGGGCCTGCCGCCCGGCGCGACACCGGTGAGCAGCGGATACTCCCCGTCTGCCTGAGCGCTGTCGGCCTGAGTGCCGGCCACCCCGGAGTACGCCTCGACCAGCTGACGCCGACGCGCAGCAGGCAGGGTCGCAGAAAGAACGACCACGGGAACCCGGTAGGCGCCCAGCCAGGCCAGCACCCGGTCCAGGTAGACGCTCATGTAGGTGTCGTAGGCGTGCGCCTCGTCGATCACAACGACCTTGCCCGCTACGGCCAGATGACGCAGCGCCAGATGCCGGCTCTTCAGCCCGGCGAACAACAGCTGGTCGACGGTACCGGCCACGAACGACGCCAGCATCGCCCTCTTACGGCCCCGCAGCCAGGCGTGAGCCACCAGCTCGGCGCCCGCAGAACGCGTCGACTCCCCCAGCCGCCGGGGCACAGGCGCGGCGGCATCCACGTCGACCGCCATCACCTGCCCGCCACGGGCCAGCAACCCGGCGAAGTCCTCGTTGAGAGCTGCCTTCGAATGCGCAAGATGCACAGAGTGCCAGCGGCTGCCGTCGTCCGGCAGCCGCTTCAGCCACTCCAGCAGCCGCGGAAACATCGCATTACCCGTCGCCATCGTCGGCAGCGCGAAAAACACACCGCCCGCACCCGAACGCGCCGCGAAGACCTCGGCCACAGCGAGCGCCGCCTCCGTCTTCCCCTCCCCCATCGGAGCTTCGACGACCATCAGCCCGGGCGCCTCCATCTCCCGGGCCAACGCCAGCGCCGCCTCCTGAACCGGACGGACCCTCGCCCCCTGCGGAAGCCCGAACCGGGACACGAACAACTCCTGCGCATCCCCGACAGGCTCTGCATCCCGCCACGGCGCCGGGAGATCCAGCCCCCGCCACGCCGCCGCCAGCCGCTCCTCACTGCCACGAGACGCAGCATCCGGGAAGTACGGGAAGAGGTCCGGATTACTGGCGATCCAGTCGGAGACGATGACCAGCGCGGTCAGCAACACCTGCACGGGCTGCGGCAGTCTCACCTCCCGCCACTCCGGAAGCCGATCCCTCACACCGAAGCACTCCGCGCACGCGTCGAGCAGCTCCGTCTGAACCTGCCGCCACACCCCACTGCTACGGCCAGGAGTACGCAGCAACTCCTCATGGTCGTAAAGGGCCTTGATCTGACCGTTCTCCGGCGGCACCCCATGATGGCCGCCCACCGCCACAGTGAACTGCCCAGTCTGCCTGGCCGCCCACCCGTGACGCTCCTCCAACCACTCACCCAGCAACACCTGACCGGCCAGCCCGTGCGGTGCCAATCGCCGATCCGGCCCCATCGCCTGACGGGACCGCATCTCCAGACCCTTCTCCCGCATGACATCGGCGAGTTGATCGACCTGACAGGCGAACGCCGGCGTCGCCTTACCAATGTCATGCACACCCGCAAGCCACACGACAAGCCTGCGCCCGTCCCCCTCGCCACCAGGCAATGCCTCAGAGATCAACCGCCTCACACCGAACGGCAGCCACTCGTCCCACAGAAGACCGGCAACGGCGGCGCTGTCCTCCATGTGCCGCCACAAAGGTAACCATCCGTCAGCATCACGATCATGCTTCGCCCACACCGACCGCGCCGACACCTGAAGCCGCGACAACAGCCCACAACCGAAAACACCCCCACTGGTCATGCAAGATACCTACACGCAAACCAAGACCCAGCAGGCCAAATCGGGGAAACAGCGTTGATCCGAAGCCGATGGAGCCATCCAGCCCCCAACAGGCACACTCAAGCCATAAGGTAATCCATTTACTATCGGCCCCACCCCAGAAAGAGATAAGCGCGAAATGCACCCTTTGCCGAGATCGGTGAAAGTATGCGAAACCGTGCAGTCCTAGCCCCAGACCAGCAGGTCAGCCAGTCTGCTCCCCGCACCCGCGGGGATGTTCCCGAGGCATTATCTCGTCGCCCGGGGCCGGGCATCTGCTCCCCGCACCCGCGGGGATGTTCCCTCGTCCCAGACCTTGTCGAACATCGGGCGATCCTGCTCCCCGCACCCGCGGGGATGTTCCCCCTCGAAGCAGGGCGGCCTGCTGTCGCTGTCCCTGCTCCCCGCACCCGCGGGGATGTTCCCAGCCCCGACCCGGAGTGGGAGCAGCTGGTCGCCTGCTCCCCGCACCCGCGGGGATGTTCCCTGCAGGTAGTCGACGATGACCAGCCGGAGGCCCTGCTCCCCGCACCCGCGGGGATGTTCCCCAGTCCGGCAAGAGCGCCCACATGGCGTTCGTCTGCTCCCCGCACCCGCGGGGATGTTCCCGACAACCAGCGACTCCACCACAGGCGCAAGGCCTGCTCCCCGCACCCGCGGGGATGTTCCCGGTGACCGGCACGTGGACGGAGCAGACCGCGACTGCTCCCCGCACCCGCGGGGATGTTCCCGCGTACCTGGACGGCGCTGCGTCCGTCATCGGCTGCTCCCCGCACCCGCGGGGATGTTCCCCACCCGAGCAAGGCGGCAGCATCCTCGACCACCTGCTCCCCGCACCCGCGGGGATGTTCCCACCCCCGGCATCGAGCACACCTGCTCCGTGACCTGCTCCCCGATCCCGCGGGGATGTTCCCTGCCGCCGGCCGCGTTGAAGAGCACGAGCCCGCTGCTCCCCGCACCCGCGGGGATGTTCCCGCCCATCTGGCCGGGCTCGTAGGGAAGACCGTCTGCTCCCCGCACCCGCGGGGATGTTCCCCAGGCGACCGGCCAGTGGGTGCACGGCGCGACCTGCTCCCCGCACCCGCGGGGATGTTCCCTTGCTCGACGTGGCGGTGACGCTGGCGTGCCCCTGCTCCCCGCACCCGCGGGGATGTTCCCGACCCTTATCCGCTGCCAGTCGCCTGGCGGGCCTGCTCCCCGCACCCGCGGGGATGTTCCCGGCGAACTCTGCCTCTGGCTCGTCGACACCGCCTGCTCCCCGCACCCGCGGGGATGTTCCCCCCTTCCGTCTGGGTCGGTCGGAGGGTTGCCGCTGCTCCCCGCACCCGCGGGGATGTTCCCGCCTCCTCATCCGTCACCTTCGCCGCGGCCTCCTGCTCCCCGCACCCGCGGGGATGTTCCTCCAGCCGGTCAGCGAGACGGCAAGCCTCCTCCCTGCTCCCCGCACCCGCGGGGATGTTCCCGCCCCAGCGACAAACACGACGCCGTCTGGGTCCTGCTCCCCGCACCCGCGGGGATGTTCCCGTCACGGCCAACCCGGTCGGCTGGTCGACGCTCTGCTCCCCGCACCCGCGGGGATGTTCCCGGATTCTCGCCGCGCTCCAGGGTCACCCCGAGCTGCTCCCCGCACCCGCGGGGATGTTCCCGGCGCCCCGATCGTCGGCCCGTTCTCGGGTTACTGCTCCCCGCACCCGCGGGGATGTTCCCCTCGCGACCGACCCCGTACCGGTGGAACTCCCCTGCTCCCCGCACCCGCGGGGATGTTCCCTTCACGGTCTGGTCGTCAACCGGCTGCGCCGCCTGCTCCCCGCACCCGCGGGGATGTTCCCGTGACGCCGGAGGCCCGGCACTCGCGGAACGCCTGCTCCCCGCACCCGCGGGGATGTTCCCCCACGCCGGCGGCGGCGACCCGGCGACGCTGCACTGCTCCCCGCACCCGCGGGGATGTTCCCGAGGGTGTCGGCCGCCGAGACGGACAGGTAGCTGCTCCCCGCACCCGCGGGGATGTTCCCCGGCCGTGACCAGATACGGTCACGGCCGGTTTCTGCTCCCCGCACCCGCGGGGATGTTCCCTACATGGCCGGCCGCGCGTACCGGGTGACGCTCTGCTCCCCGCACCCGCGGGGATGTTCCCGCCTCACACTCCGGCTTCCAGTTCCCGGTGCGCTGCTCCCCGCACCCGCGGGGATGTTCCCCACGGGATATGCACGATGTCGTTGGGGTCAACCTGCTCCCCGCACCCGCGGGGATGTTCCCGTGTCGTTGACCTTCGGCGTGCAGCTGGTGGCCTGCTCCCCGCACCCGCGGGGATGTTCCCGTGGCCGGGGCGATCGCATCGCTGCACGACAACTGCTCCCCGCACCCGCGGGGATGTTCCCGGTGTGGTGCCAATGCCGCCGTAGGTGCGGTTCTGCTCCCCGCACCCGCGGGGATGTTCCCTCGGGCCGCGTCACGGCCGGTTACTTCCTGGCCTGCTCCCCGCACCCGCGGGGATGTTCCCGACCCGCGCAGAACCCCAGAACCACAACCTGACTGCTCCCCGCACCCGCGGGGATGTTCCCCCCATCGTCGGCGGCACCACCCTCGTGCGGTCCTGCTCCCCGCACCCGCGGGGATGTTCCCGGCATGCCGAAGACCTCGCCCGAGCCCCGGTTCTGCTCCCCGCACCCGCGGGGATGTTCCCTTGTCCGCCCCCGGGCCGGTGGGTTCGGCGCCCTGCTCCCCGCACCCGCGGGAATGTTCCCGAACCGGGACGCGCTCTCATTGCCCGTGGAGCCTGCTCCCCGCACCCGCGGGGATGTTCCCTGGATGCGGTCGCCGGCGGGCGTCGGCATGAGCTGCTCCCCGCACCCGCGGGGATGTTCCCGCGGCCCATCGGCCGAGGTACCACGTCATCGACTGCTCCCCGCACCCGCGGGGATGTTCCCAAGCGACAGCGGGTCCGCCTGTACGGCAACGCCTGCTCCCCGCACCCGCGGGGATGTTCCCACCTAAGTGTGGACGGCGGGTGACTGGCACTCCTGCTCCCCGCACCCGCGGGGATGTTCCCTTGCCCGCGCCAGCTACCGAACTTGCGAGCCGCTGCTCCCCGCACCCGCGGGGATGTTCCCGGCGACAACCGGATGCTGTCCGTGCTGCGCTGCTGCTCCCCGCACCCGCGGGCATGTTCCCAGGCCGTGGCCTACCTGCACGAGGAGCAGGGGCTGCTCCCCGCACCCGCGGGGATGTTCCCTTCATGACCTCGTTCGCGGCCGGGGCGCTGTTCTGCTCCCCGCACCCGCGGGGATGTTCCCCTGGCGTGGGCTGTGCCCAACGCCTCGAGCAACTGCTCCCCGCACCCGCGGGCATGTTCCCGACGAATAGTACGAAAAGATCACTGCTCCCCGCACCCGCGGGCATGTTCCCTGGGCGGTGAGCCGGTCGAAGGTCTCGCGATCCTGCTCCCCGCACCCGCGGGGATGTTCCCGTGGGCCAGGCCACCGGCTACAACCGGCTGCTCTGCTCCCCGCACCCGCGGGGATGTGCCCTTGATGTACTGGCCCAAGTAGTTCTCAGTCTGCTACTCCCCGCACCCGCGGGGATGTTCCCTGGGCCGTCACCGTCACCGGCGGCTTCCGCCTCTGCTCCCCGCACCCGCGGGGATGTTCCTGCCCCCTCCGGGCGTCGCCTCTGCGGCGACGACTGCTCCCCGCACCCGCGGGGATGTTCCCGACGTCATCGCCGCCGCCAAGCAAGCCGGCCGCTGCTCCCCGCACCCGCGGGGATGTTCCCAGCTGTACGGGGGACTTTCTGTTTCCTGCTCACTGCTCCCCGCACCCGCGGGGATGTTCCCTGAGTGCCTGTTCCTGAGCCGCTCATGACATGACGAGGGCTTCTCCGGCCGTCGTTAGGACCCGCCCGACGGATCATGCCCTTGCCCAAACTGGCGCTCATTTCCCTCGTCGGCCTCCGAGAGCACCGGTCCACCGCCGTAAAATCCTCGCTGTGACAGTTCACCGAATGCCTGCCGCGGAGGTTTCACTCTCAGTCGGTCTGGTGCGCCGTCTACTCGACGAACAGCACCCCGACCTGGCGGACCTGCCGGTCGAGGTGCTGGCGAACGGCTGGGACAACCTTGTGTGTCGGCTCGGCGAGGAGTTCCTCGTCCGGTTGCCTCGGCGTGCCATGGCCGCCGAACTCCTCGCTCACGAGCAGCGGTGGTTGCCGAAGTTGGCCGACCGCCTGCCGTTGCCTGTCCCGGCGCCGGTGCGTATCGGGCGGCCAACGGCTGAGTACCCGTGGTCTTGGAGCGTCGTGCCGTTCTTCGCGGGCCGGATCGCGGCGCGGTCGGAGCCCGACGACCCATGGTCGGCCGCGGCGGCGATCGGCGGTTTTCTGGATGCGCTGCACGCCCCGGCCGCTTCGGAGGCGCCGGTCAGCCCGGCTCGCGGGATTCCGCTGGCCGGACGCGCCGAAGGCGTCCTGACCGGGTTGGCACATGTCGACCCGGCCGATCGTGCAACCGCACTGCAGATCTGGGAAACGGCCGCCGCAGCGCCCATCTGGGACGGGCCGCCGTTGTGGTTGCACGGGGACCTGCACCCGGCCAACATCCTGGTCGACCGCAGCCGGATCAGCGCCGTGATCGACTTTGGTGACATCACCTCCGGCGATCCTGCCACCGACCTGTCCGTCGCCTGGATGTTGTTCACCGCGGAGCAGCGCGCCGCTCTTCGACAGGCGTACGGCCGCGCGGACGACGCGACTTGGGAGCGGGCCCGCGGGTGGGCGCTTGCCCTGGCCTTGGTCTTCCTGTCGCACTCGGCGGACAACCCGCTGATGCACGGTATCGGTGAGCGCGCCTTCCGCGCGGTGCTGGCGTAGCGGACGGCCTTCAGGGTTGGTGCCGGTCCGGGACGCGGGTCGGTCCGGGTGGGGTTGCCGACCGTGAACTTGAGAACGATCAGTCCCGGGTGGTGGCCTCGCGGGAGGCGGGCTGTCGGCTCCTGCGGGAGGACCGACGGGTGATGCGCCTGGTCATCAGCGTGATCGCGGCCCAGGTGATCAGCGATTCCGAGTGCTGGATGAGGCGTTCGTAGTCCCTGGCGTGGCGGCGGGCGTGCATGATCCAGGCGAGCGAGCGTTCGACCACCCAGCGACGGGGCAGGATGACGAATCCGGTGGCGTCCTTCGGACGGCTGATGGTCTTAAGCGTCAGGTTCAGATGCTTCTTCGCCCAGGTCACGAGCTGTCCGGCATAGCCGGAGTCGGCCCAGACGATGGTGATCTCGGGGTGCATCAGCCGCAGTCTGAACAGGACTTCCTTCGCGGCGTCGCGGTCGGTCGTGTCGGCCGGGGTGACCATGACGAACAGCGGCAGACCCTTGGTGTCGACGACCAAGTGCCGCTTGCGTCCATTGATTTTCTTCGCGCCGTCGTAGCCGCGCGAGTCCCGCCCGACGGTCTCGGCGGCCTTGACTGACTGGGAGTCGATGACGGTGGCGACCGCGCCGGGTGCCCGGCCCATCTCGCGGCGGATGCGCTTGCGGAGCTGGTCGCGGATCTGTCCGACGACTCCGGCCGCGGCCCAGCGGGCCATGAAGTTGTAGCAGGTCCGCCAGGGCGGAAAGTCCCGGGGCAGGGCCCTCCACTTGCATCCTGTGTCCACGACGTAGCGGATCGCGTCGACCACCTCTCGGCGCGGATGCTTCTCGGGGCGTCCCCCCTTGGGGGATTCGCAGGCCGGCGGTGGTAGGAGGGGTTCGATGAGGGCCCATTCGTCGTCGTAGGTGTCGGAGGGGTAGCAGCGGTGCCGGGACAACACGAACCTCCCTCCCTGCGGCCAGGGTTGGGGGACGGCGGCGCCGTCCCCCAACCCGGTCAGCTGTCGATGTACTCGGCGATGATGTCGAGCGTGGACTCGACCGAGCCGAGCTGGGTGTTGAGGTGTTTGATCCACCGTCCTTTCGGCTGGAGCGCGGCGTGCGGTCCGACGACAGCGGTGATGAACCGGCGGATCTCGGTGAGCTTCTCCCGCACGATCGAGAGTTCGTATGCCTGGAGTTCGGCGGTGTCGGTGCAGAACGGGAGTGTAAATCTAACGGCGGATCCGACGATCACGGGAGAGACGGCAAGTGACTGACACTACCGTGGAGTTGGAGACCGTGAAACCTGTCGAAAGTGCCCCGCCTGGGCATCCTGCCCCCGTGTCGGATGAGCAACTGGTCGCGATGCTGGTGGAACGGGCCCGGTCGGAGGGACTGCAGCTGACCGGGCAGGGCGGACTGCTGCAGCAGCTGACCAAGCGGGTCCTGGAATCTGCCCTGGAAGGCGAGATCACCGATCACCTCGGCTACGAGCGCCACGACGCTGTCGGCCGGGGCAGCGGCAACTCCCGCAACGGGAGCCGGGCCAAGACCGTGCTGACCGACGTCGGGCCGGTGGAAGTGAAGGTGCCCCGCGACACTGCCGGCAGCTTCGAGCCGCAGATCGTCAAGAAGCGACAGCGGCGCCTGACCGGCATCGACGAGATGGTGCTCTCCTTGTCCGCAAAGGGCCTCACGCACGGGGAGATATCGGCTCATCTCGCCGAGGTCTACGGCGCCGAGGTGTCCAAGCAGACCGTCTCCACCATCACCGACCAAGTGATGGAGGGCATGGCCGAATGGCAGAACCGGCCGCTCGACCGCGTCTACCCGGTCCTGTTCGTGGACGCTATCAACGTCAAGATCAGAGATGGGAAGGTCGCGAACCGTCCCATCTACGTGGTGATGGCGGTGACGGTGGACGGCACCCGCGACATCCTCGGCATCTGGGCCGGCGACGGCGGCGAGGGAGCCAAGTACTGGCTGCACGTGTTCACCGAGCTGAAGAACCGCGACCTGGACGATGTGCTCATGCTGGTCTGCGACGGGCTCAAAGGACTCCCCGAAGCCGTGGAGACCGTCTGGCCTCGCACAATCGTCCAGACGTGCGTCGTTCACCTGCTGCGGAACTCGTTCCGATACGCCGCCCGCCAGGACTGGGACCAAATCGCAGGGGCCCTCAAACCCGTCTACACCGCACCCAGCGAGGCCGCGGCGACGGAGCAGTTCCTGGAGTTCCAGGAGGCATGGGGCCGGAAGTATCCGGCGATCGTGAAGCTGTGGTCGGACGCCTGGGCCGAGTTCGTGCCCTTCCTCGCCTTCGACGTCGAGATCCGCAAGGTCATCTGCAGCACAAACGCGATCGAGAGCGTCAACGCACGCATCCGCCGGTCCGTCCGCGCCCGCGGGCACTTCCCCAACGAGGCCGCCGCCCTCAAGTGCATCTACATGGCCCTGATGAGCCTGGACCCGACCGGCAAGGGCCGCAAAAGGTGGACCATGCGCTGGAAAGCACCTCTCAACGCGTTCCAGATCGCCTTCGAGGGTCGCCTGACCTCGAGCAACAACTGACCACTCAACAACGAAGATCAGCCGTTAAATTGACACACCCGTGCTTCACGGACCGCGGCGCCGTGCAGTTCGACACCAAGTTCAGCGGCCGCAGCTTCCGCGGCTGTGGCCCGCTTGTGCACATACCGGTGGTGC
>NZ_JBEYFE010000048.1:0-36657 GCF_040634235.1 Streptomyces sp. NPDC007157 | reverse complement strand
GCGGACGCCGACGAATCGGACCAGGCGGGCGCCAGGCCGCCCGCGCAGAAGGGAAACGGGAGACCGACCGCGTTCCCAGCGTCTTCAGAACCGCCCGTCGCTCTGAAGGCCGGAGTACATGTCGCCGTGGTTCTGTGCCTGGCGGCGGCCCTGGTGCATGTGCTCCTGGTGTTCCTGCAGGTGGCACCGCCGAATCCCGTCTCCCGGCAGTACAGCCGACAGGTCAACGCCTGGGTCTTCCCGTTGTTCGAGCAGAACTGGCGGCTCTTCGCCCCGGACCCGGAGTCGGTCAACCGGCAGATCTCGGCGAGGACCGCCCACACCGCCCCGGACGGCACCGCCGTGGTCAGCGGCTGGTTCGACCTGACCGCCGTCGACACAGCCGCCGTGGAACACGACCCCTTCCCGAGCCACACAGCACAGAACATGCTGCGCAGGGCCTGGACCTCCTACCTCGAAACACACGGCGGCGACGACCATCCGCACTCACAACGCGCTCTGATGATCCAGCAGTACCTGCGCAACATCGCAGCGGATCGTCTCGCCGCCCATCACCACAACGTATTCGAGTCCATCCAGCTGAGGGTGATCACCCTGCCCATCGCCGCGGCGCCGGCAGCGGGCGGTCCCGGTCCCGGCTCGGCCGGACCACTGCCCGCCGACACCCGTTACCTGCCCTGGTGGAAGGTGGCCCGCCATGCCACAGGCTGAGCAGACATCGGCCCCGGCAACCACGCCGACGCGCCCCGGACACGGCGCGGTGCGGGCGGGCACACACACGCCGCGGCACATGCGGGCCCGGGTCGCCGCGCTCCTCACGCTCCTGCTGGAGCAGCCGATCTCCCTGTACGCCGCGGCGGTTCTGCGCATCGGGTACGGGTTCCTCTACTTCGCCTTCCTGCTGCGCGAGTTCCCTCACCGCGACGAGATCTGGGGTCCCGGCTCACCGTGGACGCCGACACTGGCCAAGCAGCTCTTCGACCAGACCGGGTGGGCCAGCATCCTCACCCTGTCCGACAGTCGGGCCTACTTCGAAGTCTGCTACGCGGCGGCCATCGTCATCTCCGCACTGTTCATGCTGGGCTGGCGGACCAGAGCGGTGTCCGTGCTCTTCGCGATCGTAGTGACGTCGTTCCACGCCAGGGCGATCTTCATGACGGACGGCGGGGACAACCTCATCCTCCTCATGGCCCTCTACCTCGTCGTCACCGCGTGCGGCCGACGCTGGTCCCTCGACGCGCGCAGGGCCGGGCTGCGGGCATCCGCCGGCAAGGCAGTCCGGCTTCCGCTGGACCAGGCGTCCGGCGAGCTGCGACGCCACCTCCGCGACGCGCGCCTGACAGTGATCACCGTGCTGCACAACTGCGGCATGCTCGTCATCGCCGCCCAGGTCTGCTTCCTCTACGGATCCGCGGGCCTGTACAAGGTGCAGGGCGCTTCCTGGGGCAACGGCACCGCCCTCCATTACGCCCTGAATCTCGACCTGTTCCAGCCCTGGCCCGCGCTCTCCGCCATGGCGGACGAACACGACGTACTGATCGCCATCACCTGCTACCTGACGGTGCTGTTGCAGGTGGCCTTCCCGTTCGTCCTGTTCGGCAGGCTCAAGTACCCCGTCCTGACGATGCTGTTGGGCATGCACCTGGGGATCGCGGTCTTCCTGGGCCTGCCGCTCTTCTCCGGTGCGATGATCGTCGCGGACGCCGTGTTCCTTCCGGACCGCTTCTACCGGTACTTGGGACAGCTGTCGCGGCGAGTTGTTCCGTGGGCCGACGCCAGGGGGACACAGACTCCGACCCCCGCAGAGGCTGCACTGGTACCTCCGCAGTCGGTACATGCCGGCTGAGGCCGACACTTGGTGCCGCTGCACGACCGGACATCCAACTCGCTGACCACCCGGTGCATCACGGATTTCAGCCCTCGTCAGGGCCCGCAGATGCCTTCGGCATCGCGCTCCGGGCTGCCGGACCGGGTAGAGCACCGTGGTTGGGTGCCAGGTCCGGCAGCCCCACCCGTCCAGCGCGCAGACCTGCCTTCTGTCCCGGTCCGTTGGCCGGCCGCAAGCCCGGACGGCGGTGCCCGGGCTCAGTGGATGTTGCTGCCTGACTTCGATGGCCCCTGGTCTCTGAGGGGAAACCAGGGGCCGTCTGCTAGGCAGTCGGTCACCGGGGCGAAACGCGTCGTGGTTCCCCAGCTTGAGCCGAGGAAAGCAGCCGGGGAACCACGGGACACACCGGTGCACGCGTGCCATCCCCAATAACGCCTATCACCGGCCGAGGTCACGGCACCAGCAATCATCCACGCTGCCTCAGGGAGGTTCCCCCGTGGTGTGGGAGGTGTTGACTAGATCCTGCTCCACATCGCATCAGTGATCACTGATGAGTCTGGCGCTGATTTGGCTGGTCAGTGCAGGTACGGGGCCTTTGCGCGTCGGCTGCGGGGCGGGGGCTTCTTACTGATCATTTCAGAATGACTTGCGGAGCCGTCGAAGGCAGATGATGCTGCAGGCGAGTTCGAGTAGTCCCTGGTGGAGGTCGGCTCGTTGCTCGTAGCGGACACGGAGTCGTTTGAACTCATGGAGCCAGGCGAAGGTCCGCTCGACGACCCAGCGGGTGCGGCCAAGGCCGGAGCCGTGGGCAACGCCGCGTCGGGCGATCAGAGGTCTAATGCCGCGTTTCCGCAGCAGGTGGCAGTACTTGTCGTAGTCGTAGCCCCGGTCGGCGAAGAGCCGTTTGGGTCGGTTGCGGGGACGTCCGCGCACCCCTCTGATGCGGGGTATCGCGTCCAGCAGGGGGATCAACTGTGTGATGTCATGCCGGTTCCCGCCGGTCAGGGAGACGGCCAGGGGCGTGCCGTGGCGGTCGACGATCACATGGTGCTTGGAGCCGGGGCGACCGCGGTCGACGGGTGAAGGGCCGACGTGAGCCCCCCTTTGAGGGCCCTGATGTGGGAGCCGTCGATGGCCGTATCGTCCATGTCCAGCAGGCCGGTTGCCCGCAGTTCGGCTAGGAGTGCCTCATGAAGGCGAGGCCAGACGCCAGCTTCCGTCCACTCCCGCAGCCGACGCCAGGAGGTTACCCCCGAGCATCCGACGACCTGGACTGGTACGTCGCGCCAGGCCACTCCCTTGCGCAGCACGTACACGATGCCCGCCAGCGCAACCCGGTCCGGCACAGGCAGCCGTCCGGGATGACGGTGGCGTCGGGGCGGCCGCTCTGGCAGGAGTGGAGCTATTCGCTCCCACAGGTCGTCGGGGACAAGATCGATAGACACCAGCCGGACCCTGCCCAGAAGGACCTTCACCCACCAGCCGACACGCCGATCTCACCTGAAGTGCTCATCGGCCCTCTTCCGGCGCTGACCGCCGGTCGGCGAGGCGATCCTGGTCGGCGGCGTTGCCGGCGCGAGCCTCGGTGCGGTGACCCCGTGCCAGGTAGTCGCGGACGATCAACTCGACGGCGTCCTGCGGGCTCCTGGTACCGGCCAGCAGCATGACCTCGATGGCCAGATCGCTGTCCAGGCTGATGGTGACCTTCGCCATGACACCTCCTGAAGGGTTCCCCGCGGAGCCTATCCAAGCGGCTAACGGTCGGCGATGGGTAGGTTGCTGGACCTGGGAAAGAGGGACGGGCCGGAAAACCGGCCGGTCGCGGACGGCTCATTCTGTAACGAGCTCTAAGCGGCTTTGGTGAAGTTGGCTGCTGATCCTTTGATGCGTGCGCGTTGACGGTTCAGGGCCTGGTCGACGGTCGCGATACCGTCGACCGGCCGCATGATCCTTTGTCACCTGGGTCAACTCCAACTGCGCAGCGGCAGCGCCACCGACCCGCCCACCGTCCTCGTGGCCCGCGGAATCCACCCCAGTTGCTGGACCTCCTCGGACTTCGAAGCGACACAGCCACGCCGCCCGTCGTTCCCTGGGGCCGTTAGCTCAGATCAGGGAGTTGTAGATCTTCCAGCCGGGCCCGACGTTGACGCGCGCCGCGTACGGGGCCGCGGCGTTGCCGGTGCCGCGGTAGAGCCACAGCTCGCCCGCGGTGTCGCGCGCCAGCAGGTCGGCCTTGCCGTCGCCGGTGACGTCACGCGGTCCAGCGAACGCGTTGTAGGTCTTCCAGCCGCCGGCGATCAGGGTGCGGGCGGCGAAGGGAGCGGTGGCCTTGCCGGTGCCGCGGTACAGCCACAGGCGGCTCTGGGTGTCACGGGCCACGAGGTCGGCCCTGCCGTCCCCCGTCACGTCGCTCGCGCCGGTCAGCGCTTTGTAGGTGTTCCAGCCTCCGCCGATCAGGATGCGGGCGGCGAAGGGGGTGGTGGCGTTGCCGGTGCCGCGGTAGAGCCAGAGTTTGCCCTTGGTGTCGCGTGCGACCAGGTCGGCCCTGCCGTCGGCGGTGAGGTCGCCCGTACCGGTCAGCGAGGTGTAGGCGCCCCAGCCCGGCCCGACCTTCCTTCGGGCCGCGAACGGAGCCGCCGCCTTTCCGGTCCCCTGGTACAGCCACAGCGTGCCCGTGGCGTCGCGGGCGACGACCGAGCCGCTGCCGTCCGACATCACCCGCGAGACGCTGGTGATCAGGTTGTACGTGTTCCAGCCGGGGCCCACGCCGAGGCGCCGTGCGAGTGGCGACGCCGTCACGCCCGTGCCGTGGTACTGCCACAGCGTGCCGGAGGTGTCCCGCGCCAGCAGGGTGCCGAGCTGCGCCGGCGGCGGGGTGCCCGTGCCGCTGACCGTCTCCAGCATCGCGCCCTGCCCGGCGTCGCCGGTGATCTCGTAGGACGCCGACCGGGCCCCGACGGCGGTCGGCGAGAAGGTCACGGTCTGCCGCACGCTCTGCTCGGGACCGATGACCAGGCCCTCGGGCAGCGGGTCCGCGCTGGTGAACACGCCGGCCGGCGCCTTCGCCTTGGTGATCGTGACCGGAACGTTCCCGGAGTTCGTGATGGTGAACGACTTGGTGACCGACGTGCCGCGGGTGACCCCGCCGAACGCCAGCGACGAGGGAGTGAGCAGCAGGTGGCCCTTGCCGCTGATCGCGTTGCCCTCGACCGGGATGGTCAGCGTGCCGCTGGTGCTCGTCAGCGTGATCGACGAGGAGTGCCGGCCGGTGGTCGTGGGCGCGTAGCCGACGCGGAGCACGACCGAACCCTGGGCCGGGACGACCGTCGGATCCGCCGGGTCGGCGCTCGGCAGGTTGTCCGCGCTGAACGGCCCGGTGGGCGAGGCGACGGAGGTGATGGTCTCCGGCACGGTGCCGGTGTTGGTCACCTGGACGTTCGCGGTGGCCGCGGTTCCCGTCGGCTGGTTGTCGAAGGACACCGTGCCGGGGAACGCGGCCAGCCCGGCCTTGGTGCCGACGCCGTGCAGGCTCAGCGCGAACGTGCCCGCGCCCGTGGCGACGGTGAGCGTGCCGCTCGCGCCCAGGACCGAGGTCGGCCTGAACGTGACCGGCACGGTGAGCTGCCCGCCGGCCGCGATCGAGGCCGGCAGCGACGAGGTGTCCGCTGTGAATGGGCCCTCGACGCTCACCGACCTGATCGCCAGCGCCCTGGACGGGTTCTGGTTCTCCGTCAGGACGACGTCGGCACGCACCGTGCCGCCGACCTGCGCCGTCCCGAAGTCGACCGGTCCGCCCCTGAGCGGGCTGCCCACCGGGTTGCCGTACGCGTAGACCTTGCCGTCCCGTGTCCCGACGAAGACCTGGTTGCCGTCGGTCGCGGGGACGGCGAACTTCGGCGCGGTGCCGATCGGCGCGGACCACACCAGTTTCAGGACGCCGTTCGCGTCCGGCACCGGGTTGTAGGCGCGCAGTTGGGCGTTGACTCCCGTCGGGCCGCCCGACCACACGACCCACACCAGGGCGCTGCCCGAGCGTGTCCCGTCGGAGGTGACCACCGGCGAGCCGCTGGTGTAGGGGAAGGAGTCCTGGCTCGCGCCCGCGACGCTCAGCGCCGGGTCGCCCTTGGCGGTCACGCCGCGGTGCAGCGCAGTCAGCGAGCCGCCGTTGCCGACGACGTACACGTAGCCGCCGTCACCGCCCCAGACCGCGGGGTGGCCCCACTGGCCCTTCAGCGGCCCGGTGACGCCGACGACCGCGTCCGTTCCGCCGGGGCCCTGCGAGCGCCCGCCGAGGTGGTCGCGGTCCAGCAGGAACACCCGGCCGTCCTTGCCCTGCTGCACCAGCAGATGCGGGTGGGAGGCGGTGCCGAAGCTGTCCGGCAGGCCCACCGGGCCGCCGGAGGCGAGGTCGGTGTCGAGCTGGTCGAGCGTCGGCGCGTTGGACGGGCTGAAGAAGTCCGTGGCCTTCAGGCTCTGGTCGGGTTGCACCTGGAGCCGAACCACGGACTCCGCGAGCGTGCCGGGCGGCGAACTGCCCGCACCGGGCGCCGGGCTGACGCCGTTGCCGGTGGCCACGAAGATCCGGCCGGGACCGTCGGAGACCAGCCCGCCGCCGGAGTGCCAGATGCCGGCGCCGCTGTTGCTGGCGCCGGTCTCCGCCGCCCACATCGACGTCACCGAGGGCGACGTGGTGCTGACGCCGACCACGTAGCCGCGGTACGGCTTGGCGTCGCAGTGCCCGCCGAAGCCCGCGTACACGACCCCGTCGAGCAGGAGCAGTCCCGGCCGCTGCATCTCGTACGCGGGCAGGAACGACTGGCTCGGGTCGTTGGACGCCGAGCCCTGGATCGTCACGGGGAAGCCCTGCTTCTCCGCGCCGGTGACCGGGTCGAGCGCGTGCATGTACCAGTGCGGGTTCAGGGGGTTCGGGCCGTCGTCGACCTTGGTCGTCAGGTAGACCGCGCCGCTCGCCGGGTCGTACACCGGCGTGCCGGTGCTGCCGATGTTCGGCGCCAGGTCGCCGCAGCTGAGCGTCGCGGCCGGCCACGCGGGCCCGAAGTTCCGCTGCCACAGCACGGCGCCGGTGGTCCGGTCCAGGCCGTAGGCCACGTTGTTCTCGGTGACCGCCACCACCGTGGCGCCGACCACGATCGGCTGCGCGTAGATCTGCCCGTCCAGCTGCGTCGGGGCCTTCCACAACTGCCCGAACGAGGACGACCGCACGTCCGCCGCGCCAAGGCCTCCCTCACCCTGGTCCCAGCCGGTCCGGAGCGAGTCCACCGACCCGGTAGTCTCGCTGGCCTGCGCCTGCGGGACGCCCACGCCGATCAGCCCCGCCGTCAGCGCGCCCGCCACCGCGAGGACCAGCCCGCGCCACCCGGACCTTCTCCTCCGTATGCCGCCGCGTCTGTCAGCACCCACGACGAAAACCCCCTCCGATGCCCGGTACATGAAGCCCCCGCGACCGCGCTCCCCACGCGACCACCCTCCCCCGAGCCGCCCGGCGCCTCAGGCGGCCTCCTCATACGGAAGGACGCGGCGCGCGGTCGCAGCCCGCGCATCAAACCACACAATCCACCCCACGTGACGCGGTTGCTCCTTTCACCTTCGGGCGGCGGGTGGCAGCCCCCCCCCCCCGGCGCCGGGCCGGGCCGAAGGTTCGTGCTCACCGCCGGCTTCTTATGGCCTCGTCCGCCCACTCCTGTCCTGTCCCGGTCCGGTGCTGGGGTGATCACGCCTGGGGTGGACAGAGGCGACGCGAGTTCGGCCCCCTCTGCGTTCTCCGTGCTCACGTGGTGCTGACTTCTAGCTAAGCGCTCCGCTGGAAGTGCCGCGATCTGCAGTCTGCCGACTGCGGCGCCATCGTGGCTGGTCGCGCAGTTCCCCGCGCCCCTTCGGGGCGCTGCCGAACCGCAGCGGACTCCGCCGGACCCGCTTAGAACTCCTAACGTAAAGCCCTCGTACAGGCATCTGCGGGTCGCCCTGGCTGCGGAACCTCTCGCCGTACTGTTCGGCAGCAGCCGGACCGCGATGCACCGCACCCTTCTGAAGAACAGGAAACTGCTCGAGGCGCACGGCATCGTCATCCCACCCGCGACGACGCCCCCGCCGTCCTTGCGGCCCTCCAGGCCCGGGTCCTCACCCAAACCGGCGAGCCCACGACGAGATCAAGACGACGGGTTAATGGTCTGCAAGCCCTTAGCTTGAGTTTTAACCTCAGACCAGCCCTTGGTGTTTGTTGAGGGGGCAAAGCTCCTGATGAGCGGCGACTCCTCCGGCCCTGCTCGGCCGGCGCCTGGGTTATGAGACACCGGCCGATACGGCGCCCGTCACGCGGAGGTGCCGGAACCTGCGTGGTCCTCGAGTGCATCAGTCTGGCCCAGGACCGAGATGGAGCGCAGCCAGCCGCGGTAGACGTCGGCGCATCTGCTGGTCATCTCCGAAGTCGAACGGCTCGCCCATGCCCTCGCTGGCCTCCGCTTCGGTGGCGCGAGCGTCGGTGTATGCCGACCAGTCCTCCCAAAAGACATCCGAGTCACCGGTCAGTCGCTCATACGCCCTGGACGCTGCGAAGTTGAAGTCTTCATCGAAGATGACGTCCTGGTCCCCGTCGGCCGCCGCGATGCGTACGGCAGGATACTCGGCGAGTGAGTCAGGGCAGGCAGCTGCCCGTTCGTACCACTCACGTCCGAGCGCCACCAGACCCGCCGCGAAGTCGCTGAACCGGTCATCGGAGCAGCCCCCGCCGATGAGGTAGGCGGCCGCCCAGACCTCCCAGCGGTAGACCGCATCGCGCAGACGGGAAAAGCGGTGTTCGAAAGCGAGGATTTCTTCCGCGGGCAGGGCCGACAGATGGTCGACGACGGCCACGTCGAACGGCTTGTCACCGTCCTTGGCTGCGTCGAGCGCACCCCAGAACACTTCAATGTCCATGGCGGGCAGTCTGCCAGGACGCCACGACAGCCTCCCCCGCACGGGCACGGAGGTTAAAACTCAAGCTTAGAGGTCGTTCTCTTTCCGAACTCCGTGTGCGGATTCCGCTGGTCAGACATGGGATTGGCGCGATCGCGGCAGCATCGACTCGTTGCTGATCCCGTGGGGGTGTCAGATGCCGTCAATGCGGGCGGTTCTGGAGGCGCGGCGGAAGACCGCGATGGTGGAGGAAATCGAAGCCGAACTTGAGCGGGTGCGGGCGGACTTGACGGACGCCGAGGAGGTCCTCAGACGCCGGGTGATCGGGCTCGAGCAGTATCTGGAGGCACTGGCCGAGGAGGAAGCACCCGCCGTGGCGGTCGGCGGTGCGTCGCCGAGGAGGCCGGTAGGCCCGCCCCGTGGAGTGCCGCATCGGGAGAACGCGGCCGGGGTCGAAGACCTGTCGGTGGACTACCAGGCGGTGATGGCCGCTGCGGCGGAGGCCGGAGACGACGGGCTGGGCGCCCGGCGGGCGGCCGTGGTGCTCGGCTGGGACAGCGCCACGTCACCTTGCGGCAAGGCGGGAGAGCAGGCCGCTCCCGTAGGGGCTGTATGACCCGAAGTGCCGTTCGGACTCGGCGTCGAGGTACGCCCGGCAGGCACGGAGGAACGGCAGCGTCATCCCGTGCGCGGTGGTGTCGAGGGGGCTGGGCGGAGCGTAGGTGTTCAGCGCGCGGGCGAGTCGCTCGCATCCGTCGACCAGTTACTGTACGGCAGTCTGGCTTTGTTCACTTTTAGTGACAGCGTCTGTTTACAGGTTTCAGCAGCAGTGGGCAGGTAAGGACATCGCTGATGTTCGCGGGAAACGACGGCACCGCCGTGCGATCAAAAGGCCGAGGACCTTCCATGTCGGACCATGAGCCAAGGGTCGCCTACACCGAACTCGCGGATCAGGAAGTGCGCAGTCTGCGAGTGCGTTACTGCCGGTTGCAGACCGCTGGAGGCGAACCGGTAGCCGAGCTGGAGGTGCTCTCCTTCCAATTGCGATTCGGTGCGGTGGCCGTCTCCGCAGAAGGCATCGGTGGCGTGGAAACCCAGCCCGGGTTCCGACGTCAGGGACACATGAGTCGGCTCCTCCGCCAGGCGTTGGCTGGCATGGCACAGCGGGTGGACGTCGCTCTCGTATCCAACGGTATCGAGGGGGTGTACGAGAAGTTCGGTTTCGTCGGCGCCGTCGCCGAAGGGCACCTGGTCATCCCCGTGCGCAACGTCGAACAGGCGGCGGGAGACGATCTGGGCACGGACGTCTCGGGCATCCGCAGCAGCTCTCCGGCCGATCTTCCGGCGATGATCCGTATGTACAACACCGCGCACGCCCAGCGGCCCTGGACCCACGCACGGCCCGCAGGCTGGAACCGGCTCATCCCCCAGGCCACGTGGAAGCCTGGGTCGCAGACCCTAGTCCTGCAGACCGATGGTGCTGCCGCCGGCTATGCCGTGCTGGAGGGCCGAGCGTTCGGCGACCCCTTGGGTTCGCTGACCGTGGACGAACTGGTGGCCGAGAATGCCGCCGCGACACGCCTGCTGCTCATGGCCATCGCCCGAACCTGCTGGAAACGGCGTCTGAGCGAATTCACAGTGCGGGAGCCGGCCGACAGCCTCACCGGCCGAGTGGCTCGCCATATGGGCTGCACCTACCAGCAGAGATTTCCGCCGAGCGGCGGGATGATGGCTGCCGTCTTGAACCGCTCGTCCCTGGTGCGGAAGCTCGAGCCCGAGCTGCGGCGCCGGGCTGCCGTGCAGCAGTCGGACAAGGTCTACGACAAGGCGTTCGACGCGCTGCGAAGCGGCGATCTGTTCCCCGATGACAAGGCGCTCATCCGGCTACTTCTTGGCTACTGGTCGACTGATGACGCGTACGTGCACGGCATGTCGGTCCCCGAACGGTACTGGGATCTTTGCACGGCTTGGTTCCCCAGAGGCGGCACGCAGTCTCTGCCGACTCCGTACGCGCACCGCCTGGATCGGTATTAGAACCTGCTCTCAACAAAGCAGTATGACCAGCCCCTGTACCGAGGTACATCCCCATGGTGTCCTGGCAAGCACCACAGTGCCGTCAAAACTCGTGAACAGCGCCCCTCCGAGATCCCGTCGGCCTCGTCCTTGAGAATCAGGGCGCGGAGCTGGAGGGCGAAGTCGTCGCCGGGGCCGGCCGCCCGTACGGCGCGGGTCACGGCGGGTCGTTGGAAGTGGTCGGCGATGATGTCGGCCGGGTCGACCAGGCGCTGGTCGAGGGCGGTCATGGTGTCGAGGATGGCGATGCGCAGGGGTGCGGCGGTGGCGCCGAGCTGCTCCGGGCTGCGTTTCTCGCGGCGGGGGCCCTGCTGGTGCCGGCTGCCGCGGCGTCGGCTGCTCCGAGCGGCAGCACGGGAAGGGCCGTCGCGAAGACTGCTGCCTTTCCAGTGTGGTGCACGTTCCAGGGTGAGAAGCCGTTCCAGGTCACCCATGGCGGCCCGCTGTACGCCCAGGGCCATTACACGGGTTGCTCAACTCCGGCACCCGACCAATGCCGGGTCCCGGTCGATCTTCAGGAGTACGTGCGCGACGGTACTGGCGCGCGTGGAAGCACAAGGACAGCGGGTGGACGAGGTGCAGCGGGCGCTACACCACTCCAGGGCTCACGTGCGTGCATGATGGAGAAAGGGAGACGTACAACACTCAGGTGACCTTGCAGGTCGAATACAACGGACGCTTCAGCGAACCCGGAATCGCAGACACGGGCAACACCGTGATCGACTGCTGAAGTCCGTTCACCCGCAACGGCCTTCCGGAATGATTCGGTAGGCCGTTTTCGCCTTCGGTCGCACAGATGAAAGTGAGACAGCAGCATGCACGTTCATTTTGAAGCAGTAGACCCAGAGAAAATGATCAGGTTCTGGGGCGGCATCCCGGGTTGGGGTGGGCACAGCGTCGGCGAAGCGAAATCTCCTGCTGTGCTACCGGTCGTCACCGTCCTTGTCGGAACGATCGCCGAACAGGTTCAGACGCTGATCGCCAAGGGCGCCTCTCTCGTGGAACCTCACGATTGCATGCACGCCCTGATGACGGATCCGGAAGGCAACAGGTTCATGGTGGTGCTCGACCCCGATCACGAAGCATGACGTTCTCCAGCGTGGATGCGGCCCGGCGTACGGCACTCGCCCTTCAAGGGCGCCGGGTGGACGATCCGGTGTGGGGCGCCTTCACCGTCGCTCCGACGTCGAGACCGACGGAACCTGCTCGCCAATCCAGGTCGCTTTCTCGGCAGCCGGATGGCTTTGGGAGACGGCCTGCACCACTACGTGAATCGACGGCGACGCGAGGGCGCCGACAGCCAGCGCGGGTGAGGGACGTGCGGGAGGCCGCCGAGTAGGAGCGGGCAGCTCTGCGGTTCCCGCTCGCTGAGGCCGGGTGGCCTTCTAGGATCCTGTGGGATCCCGAGCTGCTGGAACGGATCACCGCGCGGCGTGCGCAACTGGACGAACTCGAAGAACAGCTGGCCAAGCAGTTGGCGGAGGTGCGGGCCGAGCGGGACGATCCTGCCGCCGCCGAGCGGGTCCTGGAGCGGGTGAGCGAACAACTCGCAGACGAGCGCGCCTCAGCCGCGCCGATGCCCGGGCAGGTGGGTGGACGGTCGGTGATGCTGATTCCGCACCGCGAGCCGGACCTGGAGGAGACCATGCTCCCGCCGGGCTACCAGCGCATCCTCGCCGCTGTGCGACAGGCCGCCGGCCCCGTCATGGCCCGGCATGTCGGCGAGATGCTGGGAGTCGACGTCAGCGTACGGGCCAAGCTGGAACCGCTGCGCGGGAGACTGGTCAGACTCGTTGATCGCGGCTGGCTGCGCAAACGGCCCGACGGCCGGTTCACCACCCGCCTGTGACCGGGGACGTTGCCGCCCGGAGCAGTCCGGTGCGAGCGTAACAACGTTGCCCCCGGCGGCCGTTGGAAATGTGTGACGAAAATCAAAGAACGCGCCGAGGAGACCAGCCCGCTTGTCTACCAGTGCCGTCTGCCGCTGTCCTCGCACACCGTCAACCACCTCGCCGGTCTGCTGCGCCGCCATCTGAAGGCGATACGGTACAGGTGGCGGATCCTGCTGCCCGGCCGGATCGCGGTGATCGTTCTGGCCGTGCTGCGGCACGATCAGCGGCTGGCCGACATGGCCGGCGGCAACAACGTGTCCGAGTCCACCGTCCGCCGTTGGCGAGACGAGCTGATCGCCCTGCTCACAGCCCAGGCACCGTGCCTGGACCGCGCCTTGAAGAGGGTCGCTAAGACAGGCGGGGAGGTGGTCCTGATCGACGGCACCCTCATCCCAACCCAACGCCGCATCGGCAAGGCCAACCGGCGGAACTACTCCGGCAAACACCACCATCACGGCCTGCACTTTCTCGGCTTGACCGACGAACGCGGCCGCCTGATCTGGATATCCGCCGCACGGCCCGGCCGCACCCACAACATCACCGCCGCCCGCCACGACCACATCCTGGCCCACCTGCGCGCCGCCGGCCTCGGCGCCCTGGCGGACCTCGGCTTCCGCGGCTTGGACGACGACGTACCCCGACCCCGTGATCGTCACCGGCTTCCACGCCAGCCGCACCCACAAGCTCACCCCAGGCCAGAAGGACGCCAACCGCGTCCTCGCCGTCGGACGCGCGCCAGTCGAACACGGCTTCGCACACCTCAAGAACTGGCGGACCTTCACCAAGCTCCGCACCGACCCCGCCCGCGCCACCCGCCTCCTGCGAGCCTTGCTCGTTCTGACGAACCTCGAAGTCAACCGCTGACAGACGATCTACTCCACAGGCTCCCGCCCACGACCAGCCTGAGAACCCTGAGTGCCGGTCATACCAGTCCCTTGACCAGCGACTTCAAGTTGGCGGAAGCTCAGTAGTGACTCCAGTAGTCGCGGCGGGGCAGTTCGACCCACACGTCGGGAGGCCCGACCACGGCACGCCTGTCGGCCAGAGGCAGTCCTGTAAAGGCGCAGGAATAGGCCACGGCGCTGTGCTTGTTCTGTCGCAGGTCCTGTCAACGATCGAGCGGCCCTATACGCTCCCGGGGCATGAGGCTGCGGAGCACCCGCCCGGTGGATGTCGGTTCGGCACATGTGATCGTGACGGGCGGGTCGAGCGGCATCGGCCTGGCCACGGCCCGGCTGTTGGCGGGGCGCGGGGCGAAGGTGTCCTTGATCGCGCGGGGGCGGGAGCGCCTGGCGGAGGCCGGGAAGGAACTGTCGGCTGCCGTGAGGGCGGCCGACGTTTCCGACCAGGAGGCCATCACTCGCGCCATCGGCGAACTGGAGACCGAGCAGGGGTTCCCCTGCGACATCCTGATCACCTCGGCAGGGCTCGCCCGCCCCGGACACTTCCTGGAACTGCCGGACGAAATCTTCCGGCAGATGATGGAGGTCGACTACTTCGGCACGCTGTACGCGATCCGGACCGTGGCTCCCGGCATGGTGGAACGCGGGCACGGCAGCGTGGTGGCGGTCTCATCCGCCGCAGGACTGCTCGGGATATACGGCTACAGCGCTTACGGTCCGGCCAAGTTCGCCGTACGCGGGCTGATGGAGTCGATACGGGCCGAACTCACCCCCCACAACGTTCACGTCGGTGTCGTATTTCCCCCGGACGTCGACACGCCGCAGCTCCACGACGAGAACCGGTGGAAGCCGGAGGAGACCCGCGTGGTCGGCGGCACGATCAAACCGCTCACGGCCGAAAGGGTCGCGGCGGCCATCGTGGACGGCATCGAGCGCCAGCGCTTCGTCACCTGCCCGGACGCGGGCACCTGGGCCCTGGCCCGGTTCGGCAGTGTGCTCTCGCCGTTGCTCAATCACGAGTTCGACCGGAGGATCAGAGCGGTTCGCAGGTCACGCCTGGCGGGGCCTCCGCGAGCCGCCGGCAGGTGATCGCGGAGTCCCGCTTCCCGGCACCCGGCGGGACCGCTCCTCCGTCCCTCCTCACGAACCACACCACGACGACGCACCCCCACGACGGCGACTGCTCCTCCACGACCGGGCCCACGATCGCCGAATGGACCAGCCACGCCACTCGCCGGAGACCGGCCGGTCAGCACCCCTGACGGCATGCCGCGCCGCGTCGGCTCCAAGAGATCGTCTCAACTGGATTGATCTTTAAGATGACGGCCGTGATGGCGATGGTGGGACGTCTGGTGCCGGACGGATTGTGGGAGTTGTTCCAGCGGGTGGTCCCGGCTGCGCCGGTGCGTCCGCAGGGCGGTGGCCGACGGCGCTACGGTGATCGCGAGGTGCTGGCGGCGATCCTGTTCGTGGCCACGGCGGGGTGTACCTGGCGGCAACTACCACCTGGCTTCGGCCCTTCCGACCCAACTGCACATCGGCGGTTCGCCGAGTGGGGCCGAGCCCGGGTATGGGGCAAGCTTCACCGCCTGGTTCTGGATGAACTCGGCGGGCGCGGGGAGTTGGACTGGTCCCGGTGCGCGGTCGACTCGGTGAACATGCGGGCTCTGAAAGGGGGGACCTGACGGGTCCGAATCCCGTAGACCGCGGCAAGAAGGGGTCAAAGATCCACTTGATCACCGAGCGGACCGGTTTGCCTGTCTCGATTGGGATCTCCGCCGCGAACACCCACGACAGCCAAGGGCTCGAACCCCTCGTACGCGGGATACCGCCCATCCGCTCACGCCGTGGACCGCGGCGGCGAAGGCCCGCCAAGCTCCATGGCGACAAGGGGTACGACTACGACCACCTGCGCCGGTGGCTCCGCTCGCGGAACATCACCCCGCGCATCGCACGCAAGGGCGTCGAGTCCTCCCAGCGCCTGGGACGTCATCGCTGGACCGTGGAGCGGACGGTCGCCTGGGTTGCCGGATGCCGCCGCCTGCACCGTCGGTACGAACGCAAGGCAGAACACTTCCTCGCCTTCGCCGGAATCGCCGCCGCTCTGATCTGCTACCGCGGACTTGCGAAGGTCATCGGCGATGCTCGGGCCGGCCCAAAACCGCCATGGGGACCCGGTTGCCTGGGACCGTCTCCACATAGAACTCTGCGTACAACTTCGGCCCGACTACAGGGCCCTCGTGGACGCGTTCGCCCCCATTCAGATCAACGGACATCTATACCTTTCCCACCCCGCGACCGAGCGGTGGAACCTGGGCCGCGACATCCGCAGCAACATCACGGCGTGGTCCGAGGTGCCGTGGGACGACGTCGATCTCGACGCGGATGAGGACCCCCGCCGACTCTTCGGACTCGACGAGCTGAGCTTCCGCACCCGCAACGGGCTGTGGCCGATCGCGAGCACCACCCGAGGAGAGACCATCTTTCTGCTCGCTGCCCCCGACACTCCGAGGCTCGTGGTGAACTATGACGAAACCTGGGCAGAGCACCGCATGAGCTTCGCGGAATGGCTCTACCGCTACCTCATCGGCGAAGACATGAGCGGACCCAACAGCGCAGCCTTTTACCCCGGCCCCGTGCAGTTGCGGCGACTTCCGATGTCCGCTGACGAACGCCCCGAACCTTGGTACGGCCCAGACCGCGGCATGTGAGAGGCCACCGCTCTCGTCACAGAGGCAACCTGATGAGATCACTTCTAAACGGTGCCTCGAGTCCGGGAGCGCGGTCGCGTCAGCCGCGCAGCCGTTCCGCGATCTGCACAAGGTGCCTGCCCTGATAGTCGGCCGCGGTCAGTGTCGCCTGGTCAGGGCCCTCCCCGCCGCCGCTCGGCCAACTGGTGCCATAGGGGTTTCCGCCCGCCGCGTAGAGGAGTGGATCCGTGTAGCCGGGCGGGACGATGATGCAGCCCCAGTGGTAGAAGACGTTATTGAGGGACAGAAGCGTCGACTCCTGCCCGCCGTGCCGGTTCATCGCCGAGGTGAAACTCGTGGCCGGCTTGCTGTTGAAGACCCCGGCCTGCCACAGACGACCGGTCCGGTCGATGAATTCCTTCAGCTGCGCCGCCACGTTTCCGAAGCGGGTCGGCGTTCCGAACGCATACGCCGTTGCCCACTCGACATCCGCCAAGGTCGCCTCTTGTACGGCGTCCTTGGTGGCGTCCACGTGCGCGCGCCATGCCGGATTCGAATCGATGGCCGTGTCGGGCGCGAGTTCATGCACGCGCCGCAGCCGTACCTCGGCTCCAGCTGCGCCGGCACCGTCCGCCAGCGCCCCGGCGAGTTGGTGGACGTTTCCCGTGGCGCTGTAATAGATCACCGCAACACGAACGCTCACTGTGGGCTCCCGTCTCCGATGGACCAGAAGTACGTTACGAGGGTTTTGCCACTTCTACCCCTTTTTGGAGCGCGCTTGTCGCACGCGTCGCGGCCACTCGCAGACGATGCCCGCTCTCGGCTGATGGGTCGCGCTCATGTCACCGCCATGGAGCCGCAGAGCACAGCACCGCGTGGCCCCCACCTTTGATCAGTCGATGACCAAAACGGCGAATGGTTCTCTCTCGGCGGAAAGAAGACGGAAAGCGCGTCTGCCGCAGTGTGTGGCAGTGCGGGGACCGGCACGTGTGGTGGGGATGGGGTGACCGCCCTGACCAGCCCCTGGAGGTGTGCGCTTAGGGCTTGCCGGGAAACAAGTCGGTTTGATCTTGGTTTTTTCGGGGTCGAGGAACCTGGCAACGTCTTCCCGTGTGCGGAAGCGGGCTGTTGATGCGGGGAGATGAACACCGTGGGCTTCCAGGAGCGCGCGGACGTCTTTCACTGCGCGGCTGATGGTCATGGTGGTGGTGTTGAAGAGCTGGCCCAGGAAGTCCATGGTCGCGAGTTTTCGCAGGTGGAGCACGGTGACCAGGACGCGGTCGGCTGAGGTGAGCTTGGCTTTGGCGCCTGCGCCAGGGCCCACGAGGCGCTCGTGGCCTCGACGTGTACGGAGCACGTGCCCGCGTTGAACCTCCATCGCTGGAGTCAACGAGTCGCCACGAGCATCGGACGTTGGGGGTGGAGGGTGTAGTTCCAGTCGCCGTGGAAGCGATGGCGGGTGATGGGCAGGGCGTCGATCTCGTTGTCGCTGACGCAGATGCCGGTGGGGTACTCACTGAGGTCTTTTCAACCTGCAGTCGAGCTGGCGTGATGCAGGGTGAGGACGGCCTGGACGAGGCCCGTGATCCGGGTGGTGGAGCAGCGGAGTTTACGGAGGAGTCGCCAGTTCCTGATGGTGGCCATGGCTTGTTCGACGAGGGCTCGGATCTTGGCCTGGGATCAGTTCACGGCCTGCTGACCTGCCGAAAGTGTCTCCCATCGGCCGCGGTACGGGGCGACGCCCGCGCACTCATCGCGGTCTCCGCGGCCTCCAACAGGAGCAAGGCCGACAAGGACCCGACCGAGTGGCTCCCGCCGTACGCCGGCTACTGGTGCACCTACGTCACCGACCGGGTCGCCGACAAAACCCGCTACCAGCTCAGCATCGACCCCGCCTGGCAGACCGCGCTCACCGAACAGCCGGCCGCCTGCCCCGACCAGCCCATCATCGTCACCCTCACCCACTGAAGGCATGCGTCTGGCCCGTCACTACAGCGGAAGCGGGTGACGGGCCAGAAGGGGGACGACGGTAGGAAAGGACGGCCGGCGGTACGCCGAAGACAGGCGTACCGCCGGCCACTGGGGTGCCAGTCCGGGGTCACCGGCACCGGACCGCGGTCCGCGGCGATGCCGCCGTGGTCGCCGCGGTGGCCCCACGCGAGGTCGTCGACGAACCGGCCGTGGTCGTTACGCAGGGTCGCGGTGTCCCGGTCGTTGTTCCACACGTACGCGCGGCGGTCCTGGTAGACGTCGGCCCGGCGGTCGCGGCCCTCACCGGTGTGGACGCGCACCGTGGACCTGCCGTCCAGACGGACGTGGCGGAAGGTGTAGGTGGGGCCGGCCTCGTCCGAGAAAGTCCAGCCGTCCAGGCGCACCGCCCGCCGCGTGGTGTTGGTGACGTCCACCCACTCGCTGTTCAGGCTCCGGTCGGAGCGGTCGACGCGTCCCGGCGAGTCGTACTGGACGGCGCTGACGACCACGTCACTGTGCGGGCGGGCCGGGTGCTGGCCGGCGG
The DNA here is from genome assembly GCF_040634235.1 of Streptomyces sp. NPDC007157. Classification (NCBI taxonomy): domain Bacteria; kingdom Bacillati; phylum Actinomycetota; class Actinomycetes; order Kitasatosporales; family Streptomycetaceae; genus Streptomyces; species Streptomyces sp. NPDC007157. Next base: position 17,845 of record NZ_JBEYFE010000048.1, on the reverse strand, counting down.
CCGCGGCAGGCAGCGCCAGCGCACCCACCGCAGCGGCGGCCACGCCAGCAGCAGCGGTCAGACGACGGGTGGAAACAGATACGGACACGAGGTCCCCCTTTTTCGGAGCCACGCCCCGGAACCATCGACGTGAAGTCGCAGGCCGGCGGGGTGTGTTGTGCGGGTCGGCGGCCAGGTCGGCCGCACACCCACACCTTGCCCGCCCCCGAACACGATGTGCACGGACCATGAAGCAAGTGACGAATCACGGACATTTCGGTGACTCTCACCCGCAAGACGCATGCATGCCATGCCAAGAACATGACGAATTGACGGCCGGCCACTCATCGCTTCCGCACCAGCAACAGACACGGCAATCCACCCCCGGCCCAGCAGCACCGCCCCCGCCCGGCAGCACCGCCCACGGCCGACGGACCGGTCCAAATGCATGTAACAGCCCCCGCCATCCGAACGGGTGCGGCCGATGGCAATATCTGAATCTGGCTCTGGCCGCAGTTCCGTGACGGCCTTGAAGCTGGGCTCGATACCCCTACGGCGCCCACGCCGCCGTGCCCCGCACAGCAGGACCCGCCACCCCCTGTGCGAGGGGGCCCGTGGGGAACCGAATAAGGTGGGTGGGCGTCCTGAAGGCCATGATCAACGATCCGAGGATGACGGCATACGGGTGGAGACGCGGGGTGGCGGCTTCAGTAGTCGTGGCTGCGGCAGTCGTGGTTCTGGCAGGGTGCGGGAGCAGCACGCCGCAGCCGGTCGGGGATCCTGATCCGGGCGGACGGTTGCTTGCGGCGATCAAGCCGGTGCTTGCCGTCGCTCCGGCGGGGGCGCATATCTCTTCGAGGTACGCGACCAAGCCGAGGTGGGACTCCTGTGATGGGATGGAGTCCACTTACGGCTGGGACGAGCCGACGGTGAACCTGGAGTTCACCGTCGGAGGCACGGACGCGCAGGTCGTCGCGCATCTGAAGTCAGCCCTGCGAAGGTCGGGCTGGATCTTCGATACCGCGAACTCCGCCCCCACCGGGCCTTGGTACTGGCACAAGACCGTGGCCAGGAACGTCCAGGGCACCGTGCAACTGCTGGGCGGTTCCGCCTTCAACCCCTCCGACTGGGACCTCCAGGCCACCACTCCCCCGGCCACCCACCCGGTCACCGGCTGTTGAACTGTTCCCCACCTCCTGCAACCGCTTGTCGGCGAGTGCAGGAGAACTGAGCACTGCGCACCCAATCAAGATCATTCACGCAATCGCGGCCAGATCCCTGAATCTCCTCACCAGGTGCTCAGGTTGGCTCCAGAGTTGCTCGGCTTGATTCCCCAGACAAAGCCGCACCCTGCAGCCAGCCGCCAGGGGAGAGGCCGCCCGGTGGCCAGCTGCATCGCGGGCGCGCACGGGCCTCAGCAGTCGTAGCGGTGGGTGTACGGGGTGTCCGGGCAGGTGCGACATACGAAGAAGTACATGCCGCCGAGGTCGCCGAGAGCCATGTCGTGCCCGAACGCGTCGAGAGCGGCGGGATCGGCCTCGGCCATCCAGCACGGAGTCGCGGTCGCATCCTGGCCGGAGGCCCAGTCATTCAGAGGAAGCCACCGGCCCATGCCCGGCTCCGTCGCGGTGACGCTGAGCAGATGTTCCATGCGGGTGCCGCAACCTGCGCAGTCGGGCCAGTCGGGCGGCTGAGTCCACCCCGGGTAGCCCCCCACCTTGCTCTGTTGCGTGGTGGCAACTTCGAAGTAGTCGTAGCCCTTTTCCTTCTTCAGGTCCTCGAACCGCTGGTCGAGCAACTCGCTGAGTCCCTCCGGCAGGTCCCAGTTGGGGTACTCCACGGCCGGCGTGGGGGACACGGTGCACGGGCGAGGCAGGTAGTCCTCGTCCGCGGTATGCGGGCAAGGCGGCTCCCCGGCCATGGCACCGGCGGCCGTCAGCGCCGCGTTGCGCCAATGGAGCCGGGGGTTGGCCGCGTACCGGCCGTCCTCATGAACGAGCGGGCACCACAGGATTTGCAACAGGTCAGTGCCGGCGGGGAAGACAAGGCCGGGCACATCCCGCGCGTACAGCTGGACCACCGGGACCATCGCGACCGGCTCCGGCCCGAGGGGCGGGTCGAGCGGCTTGTAGTGGTCCGGTTCGGCACACATCGGCCAGGGCTCGTCGGCCGGCCACAGCAATGGCCCGCCGATGGAACTGTCCCCCGATCCCGGCTGCCCGGCCCGGGGGTAGAGGAGGGTGACCTCGCGCGCCGTACCGATCAACTCCGGAAAGACGGCCCCGACATCGCAGGGAAGCGGAGCCAGCGGCCGGGGTCCGGTCGGCTGGTCCTGGGCGGTGTCCTGCTGCGCGTGCCCTGGCGGCATGGCGTCTCCTGCTGCTGGTGGTCCTTAACGCGCAGACCTTAGCCAGCGCGCGACCCGGCCCAGCGAGGGGCGTGACGCTCCCGGAAGCTCTCCACTCCGTAGAAAGTCGTACCGCCTGAGGCGACGAGCACCCCTGGCCGATTTCAGGCCTCTGTCCGCAGCTCCGTGACCAGCGCACTGGTCAGTAGGTGGTGCCCCTGACCCTGTAAGTAGGCTCGCGACGTGACGGATCACGGCATTGAGTTCCCAGTCTTCCGACTTCATGTTGTGCCAGCGGTTCTCGCCCTTGCGAGTCCGTCGTGGCAGCGCGATGTCTGGCTGCGGCCGGAGGAATTCGAAAACCTGGACTACGTGGTCACCGTACTGTTCGACGACTTCTGCAACGCAGACGATCCCGCGCCGTGGCTGGGCAAGAGCCTGCGGACCGAGGAGGAAGTCGTGCTCATGAAGGAGCTGGGCGAGGTCTACTCGACCGTGCAGGAAGAAGTAGGGCGCAGCGCCCCGGACGAGGTCTACCTAGACGCTCCAGCCTGGGACAACGTGATCGCAGTCGCGGGCAGGTTGGCTCAGGTGATGGTCACCAATGACCTCCAGGCTGCGGCTTTCCTGCATGAACGTCAACCTTCCTCACCACCAGAGGCCCGCTGAAGGGGCATCGCCGGCTGAGTGAGGATGCGAGTGCGGAGGAGTTCGAACGAGGCCCGGCCGTACATGGCTCGCTTGAGGGTTTTCACCCGGTTCACGAGGCCTTCAACGACGCCGGAACTCCAGGCGAGGGTGAGGCCGGCGGTGACGGCGTCGAGGTCCTGGCGGAGGAAACCGGCGAAGCCCTTCGTCGGCTTCGGTGCGTCCTGCTCGGCCTGCCGGATCCACTCCAGCAACAGGTATCCGCGCTGGTGGCGGACCATGTCAGCGAACGCCCGAGCGAGATCGCAGGCCCGCGTGATGTCCGGGCAGGCGAGCCGGGCTTGAAGCAGTCGCTCGTCCTGGCTTTCGGTGAGCGTCTCCCGGGGCCGCATGATCCACGAGGTGATCTCGGGCAGGTCGTGCGGGAAGCGGCCCGCCCGGTGGTCGATGACAGGGTGGACCTCGAGGGTGAAGGGATCGGTGATCGTGTGCAGCGGCTGGCCCAGGGGTGTGGTGAGTCGTGCCTTGAACCACAGCTGCGGATCAGCAGGACGAAGTCGTCCGCGTACCGACCGGCGCGGCGTGCCAGGATCACGGCGACGGCTGCTGCATCAGCCCGCTGCGCGGGCAGTTGCGCACCGGTCAGACAGGCACGGATGGCATCGAGGCCTGGCGGCGGGTCGAGGTCGCTGATGTGTGCCGCGTCGGCAGCCAGATCCTCGAAGGTGGGGCTGCCGGCCGACAAGTATGCCTCGTACAGGGCGCACTGGAAGTCGCGCAGGGGGCCGGGTCCCGTCTGCGGTGCCTGCAGCAGACGCGACGGCTGCGGTCGGCCTCCCCCATTCCCCAACGGTTGCGGCTGGCTTCATGTCGCTTTCCTACGGGGACTGGGCACGGTCAGGCAAGTTCTACTTATCTACTGGCTTTGTTCGCGGGTAGCGGAAGCTGGTCCGGGCGGGTGCACGGCTCTTACCCGCGGTTTCCCGCTGACTTCCCCGTGACGGGACGGCGGGTGGTGCTGCAGCTTCGGGTCCGGCGCTTCAGGTGCGAGGACGTCTCCTGCGGGCGACGGACGTTCGTCGAGCAGTCGGCGGGCCTGACCCGCCGATAAAGCCAACGGACTGAACGAATGCGGTCGGCGTTGGCCGAGGTCGGCGTCGCCCTGGCCGGCCGTGCCGGTGCCCGGCTGGCCGATGTCTTCGGGGCGAGGGTCAGCCGGAACACGGTCCTGCGGCTGGTCGACGCCCTCCCTGAACCCCAACCACCGGTCCCACGCGTAGTCGGCGTTGACGAGTACGCGATGCGCAAGGGCCGCGTCTATGGGACCGTGCTGATCGACGTCGAGACCCGCAGGCCGGTAGATCTACTGCCGGATCGCGAGGCAGGCACTGTCGCGGCATGGCTGGCCGAGCGCCCGGGGATCGAGGTCGTCTGTCGTGACCGTGCCCCGTTCTTCGCCGAGGGCGCCAGGACCGGGGCCACCGCGGTCCAAGTCGCCGACCGGTTCCACCTCTGGCGCAACCTCGGTGAAGCGGTCGAGCGGTGCGTCTCCCGCCACCGCTCGTGTCTCCGCGCGATCTTCGCCAATTCGGCGCCGGCTCCGGCACCGACCGAGAGCGGGTCGCCGTGGCCCACCAGGCACCGGTTCGCCGACCGCACCCGCGCCAGGCACGCCACCGTCCACACGCTGCTGGCCGCAGGCCACAGTCGACGCTCGATCCAGCGCCAGCTCGGCATGACCTATCGAACCGTCCAGCGGCTGGCGGATGCCGCGAGGCCGGAAGACCTGTTCCTGGGGCAATGGCAGAACCGCAGGACCAAGCTCGACGGCTTCAAGCCCTACCTGCACGAGCGATGGGCCGAGGGCTGCACGAACGCCTGGACGCTCTGGGAAGAGAGTAAGACGCACGGCTACGCTGGCGGTTACGGAGCCGTCCGCGCCTACCTCCGGCCGTTCCGCACAACCACGACCACACCGGCAGCCCGTCCGCCGTCCCCACGCACCGTCACCGGCTGGATCCTGACTCACCCCGACACCCTGCCGGAGGGCGAACGCTTGAAGCTCAAGTCCGTCCTGGTCGGCTGCCCCGAACTGGAGGCCCTCACCGGGCACGTCCGCGCGTTCGGGAAGATGCTCACCCAGCTCCAGGGCGACCAGCTCCCGCAGTGGATCAAGGCCGTCCGCGCCGACGACCTGCCAAGCCTCCACACCTTCGTCAACGGCCTCGAACGAGATCTCGCCGCCGTCACCGCCGGCCTCACACTGCCCTGGAGCTCCGGCGTCGTTGAGGGCCACGTCAATCGAATCAAAATGATCAAGCGCCAGATGTACGGTCGGGCTGGCTTCGGCCTCCTGCGGAAACGAGTCCTACTGGCCTCCTGACGGGCCCGTCACGAACTCTGCTGGCGTCGCTCCGCAGCCTGAGTAGGGGTGTCGTAGTAGCCAGGCCGCGCCAGCAGAACCGAGCTGAAGAAATAGCCCTGCTCTTCCTCCGGCTCGTCGTTCGCCGCGAACGGGCGCCAGAAGCTCAGGAGCAGGTCAGAGGCGACGAAGGACGCTGGATCGTCAGGGTCTGCCTCGATCGAGGTGTACTCGCCCATGCGTTGCACCAGCTAGCGGGCCGGGAGCGCGAACACGTCCAGCCCCCGGAAGACGACTCGGTCCGTCTGAGTCGACGGCCTCCCGAGCTCGATGGCTTCGAGTATGTCTCGCGTGCAGTGGATGCTGATCATCAGTCCACTGGGACGGAAGACGTGCTGCCCCGGACGGTCGGACGCCGAGACCGCGGAGAGATCGCGGAGTGAGTCCAGCGCCGCGTTGGCCAATTGCCGAGTCCCACCGATCCACAACGGGCCAACGCCGGTTGGTGGGGCGAGGTCAAAGTCCATGCGGGCACCCTTGTGGAAGAAGGACGCGGGGCCAGCAAGCGCCCGTAGTCGGGGGGTCTGCCGTGCTGGGCTACGGGTGCTCCTGCCACCAGCGGTCCGCCTCGGCGCGAGCCACTTCGGCGTCGTACTGACTCGCATCGAAGTGGAGCTCCGGCGGGGGGTGGGGCATGGGGGTGGGCGCCGCCCTCGGAACCTCCCAGTCCGACCACTGCACGATCTCCCCGAACCGCTGGACGACCACGGTCAGGAAGCCGCAGCAGCCACCGGTGCAGTCCGGTTCCCCCAGCTCCAGGCGGCGTGCCTCGCCGGTCGCCCGGAGGGGGCTGGGACAGTCGGTCGGCAGCGCATCAGTCGCGTACGGTCCGCGGCCGCATTGGCCGACCGCCTCTTCGACCACGTCCTCGCCGTTGACCCAGAACCGCAACTGGGCAGGGAACCGGGGTCCCGGCGGCAGCACCTTGATCTCCAAACGATCGAACATCAGGTCACCCTACGGGGCGCGCCAGCGTCGGCGTGCGGCCCCGTCTACGCCGACCAGACCCGGCCGGCGGCGAACCGACGAAAGGCGGCACGCATGGCAGGCCCCGAGCCCCCTCAGCCTACGATCTCCACCGGTGCCTGGCATGCCTGTCACCAGGCGAGCGCGTCCTCCACCGTCGGCCGGACATCCAGGACGGTGTCCGCTCCCGTCAGTTCCAGAACCCTCGCAATCGGCGGCGCGGGCCTGGCCACCCGCAGCACGGCCGTCCGATGGAAGTGCAGCAGCAGGTTCAGGACGGACGAATCCGCGAATGTGAGGCCGGCGGCATCCACCACCACCTTGGAGTGGGTCCGAGCTCCGGTCTCCAGCGCCGCCGACAGTACGAGGACTGAGTCCAGGTCGAAGGCGCCGACGACGGTCACCAGCCACGCGGCGCCCTGTTCGCACTGCATGACGTGCGGCAGCGAGCCCGCATGCGCCGTGGTGGGATCCGGCGGCCTGTCCTCACCGCTCGCAGAACTCATGGCGGTGAGTATGTCGTGAAGATCGCGCCCGCGCGAGAGGCCCGCACAGGGCCGACACCGCACACCGGACCGGGCAGGTTGTCCTGTGACAGCGAACTTTGAGCGCGTGCCATCGAAGTTTGAGTGGCCCAGGCCACACATTGAGCCGGGACGCGAGAGTTGGAACATGGTCACGAGAGTTGGAACCAGTGGCTGCGCCTCGGAGCGAGGCTCATGGGCTGGCTGTGGCGGTGTGCGGATGGGGTGGTGCGGAGGAACGGCGCAGGTCCGCCGTGGCGGCGCCCACCAAGACGACGGCACCCAGGCATAGCAGGCCACCGCTGACGAGGGCTGCTGCTCCCGAGGTGGCGTCCGCGACGAGACCGCCGCGCATGTTGCCGATGTCGGGCCCGGCTTGCCCGACGATCTGTTCAGCTGCACTGACGCGGCCAAGTAGCTCGTGAGGTGTGTGCATCTGGACGACGGTGCTCCGGGAGACGACGGAGACGGTGTCGGCGGCGCCGGCTATGACGAGGAAGGCCAAACCGATCCATCGGTTGGGCGACAGTCCGAACAGCGTCAACCATGCACCCCAGGCGGCGGATCCGCCGAGCATGACCAGGCCGGGGCGGGGGAGCCGCGTGAAGGTTCCGGAGAACAGCGACGCTGCAACGCCACCGACGGCGATGGCCGTGAGGAACAGTCCGAGAGTGCGGGGGTTGCCGTCGAATCGTTCGGCGTTGATCAGGGGGAACAGACTGATGGGCATCGACAGCACGGTGGTGGCCAGGTCGGTGAGCAGGGCCCCGCGGATGACGGGAGTGCGCGCCAGGAAGGCCAGACCGTCCAGCACTCCGCGCAGGCCGGGCCGTGCGGGCTCGTCCTCGGGGGCCATCTCCGGCAAGCCGAACGCACCGTAGAGCGCGGCGATGAAGGTCAGGGCGTCGATCAGGTAGCAGGCGCCGACTCCCAGCCCGCCCACGATCAGTCCGCTCAGTGCGGGACCGAGCAGCATGGCGCCCTGGAAGGCGATGCGTCTTAGCGCCAGACCCGCGGCCAGTTGGTGCTTGGGCAGGAGGTGCGGAATGAAGGTGCGCGAGGCGGGGCCGCTGCCTGCGCCGAAACAGGACTGAAGTGCGACCAGCCCCAGAACGCCAGCGGCAGGAACGTGCCCGAGGAAGCCTTGGAGCGCGAGGAGGAGCGAACACGCGGCTTGTCCGCTGATCGTGAGCAGGTAGAACTTCCGGCGGTCCACTCGGTCGACGAGCGACCCGGCGAACAGCCCGAGCGCGACGAGCGGAACCGCCTGGGCCAGCCCGACGGCACCCGTCCACGTGGGGCTCTCCGTCATCTGCCAGATCTGGAACATCACAGCGACGAGCGTCATCTGGCCGCCGAAACCGGACAGAGTCTGACCGACCCACAACCGCCGGAACGGTGGTGACGACCGTAACGGAGTCACATCGAGCAGCGTGCGTTTCAGCCCCATGCGGGATCCTCCGCCAGCTTCTCGGCGATCCGGTCGTGGAAGTTTTTACGCTGCAGAGCCCGCTCGATATCGGTGACAACTCGGGAGAGGGGGTAGGGAACCTCGGCTTCCAGGTCAGCGACGGCGGCTTCGGTGGCCCGCCATTCAGCCGCCAGCCGGTCGATGACGTGACGAGCCTTGTCGGTGAGCGTCACCTTCTTGGTGCGTGCGTCGTCGCCCACGACGGTCTGGACCCAGCCGGCCTTGCGCATCGCTGCGACTTTCTGGCTGAGCGCCGAATGCGTGCGCTGAACCGACTCGGCCAGTTCCGCGATGGTCATGGGGCCACAGGCATGGAGCCGGAGCAGCTCCATGACGAAGCTCGGCTTGAGCCCGTCGATCTGCCGCTCGGAGTAGATCTGGGCGATGTCGGCGTCCATGGACGCCTGGAGCAGGCGCAGAGGGCGCCAGAGGCTCTGCCGCGTCGGGTCGAGTGCATGAGGGTCGGCCATGAGGCGCATTCTAACAGTGCTTATATAAGTGCTGTTGCTTTTCTTGTGTCAGCGCATGCCGGCGCCGGAATCGATCTTCTCGGTCAGGACGTCGCCGTGGTGGAGGAGGAGTCACACAGGGCCGCGTAATGGTTCAGGGCGTCCAGGTATGAGAGATGGAACCAGGTGTTCGCCCGCCACTTTCGCCAGGATCGGCGAGTCGTGGAGGGCTGGCTGGCTTCGATCGCGGCACCGGTTCCAACTATCGCGTCCCGGCTCACACATTGAGGGCTGGGAAGCTTGCGTCCACGACGCGGCTCTTGGCGAGATGCCACTCGTGGGCGTAGTAGACGATGGGGGCGAGCCTGAAGCCGATGGCGATGTCGTGGTCGTCGATGAGGCGGACCCAGATCTGCTTGGGGAGGAGACCCTCCTCAAGCATGAGATCGATGAGGCGCCTGTGCCGTTCGACGATCCTGGGCCGGTGGTGAGTGATCCTGGACTTTTCCGGCCGAGGGCATCCGCGGAGGGGCTATGACCTGCGGCTGAACATAGCGAACATGTCCGGGATGTCGGCGTGGAACTCATGGCTTGTAGCTCCATCGAGTGATCGGCGAGCTCTCGTCGAACGAGCCGAGCGCCGTCGTTCGCGTCCCTGATGGCAAACGAACTGCGCGGTATTGCATCTGATACATGATTTGAAGGGCGTCAAGCCTTTGGTCTCGGACGATGCTCGACCACCCCCGCCCGTCTGATCACCGCGCTGGCCGACGCCGGCGTTGCTGTCACCGCCCCGGCTTGCCGCCGCTCCGGCGAGGCCCGGCCCCTCACCCATGTTCTCGACGATCTGCGCTGCCGCCTGCCGTGTTACCGCAAGGCTGGTGCCACGGCCTGCGGACGCTGCGGACAGAGCCGGACGATCGCGACCCGCCGCCCGGACGGGACCCCGTTGTGTTCGGTCTGCATGCCTTATGAAGGCGACCGGCTGACCTGCGTCGTCTGCGACCGGGTCCGGCCCGTCGGGAGACGCACCGAGAACGGGCCGCTCTGCCGCGCCTGCTTCCGGCCGGCCCTGCGGATCTGCTGGTTCTCGGCCTCGGGACTGGTGAGCTCGCATGTTGAGGTGTCGCGTATTCTCGGCGAGGCCCGCAACTCATAACGTTGAGTGAGCCCCCACGAGCGTCGATCGCCATCTGGCCGATCGGGAGCCCGAGTGATGCGGGACTGCCGGCGGTCCGCTCCCCCTCAGCCACTCCGTACTGGACCAGCAGCTTGGTTCGGTGTTTTGTCCTCGTGGAGGGCCCAGCAACGCGCATCATGGAATGGTGGCCGACCAGCAGACGAACCGCACCCGCGAGTCCGGATCGACGATCGACCCCGCCCACGTTCTCACTCCCACGCAGTTGCTGGCGGCGGTGTTGGTGCTGCTTGTGGTCTCTGAGCGGCGGTGGGCAGAGGCGGCGGAGCACTTCGACAGGTACGTAAGCCAAGTCGACGCGGACTGGGAGGTTCATTACGTAAGGGGTGTGGCGCATGCGAATACCCGGGGAGGGCCGCCGTCCGACCTAGCTGCGTGGCGGGCGTACAACGATGCGATTGCCCTGCTGCCAGATGATGCTGTTCCGAATAGCACTGCTCGGCTGTTCACCTACCGAGGGGCGATGGCAAAACGCCTCGGCAGGTACGACCAAGCGGAGGCGGATCTGCAACTGGCCAGGCGGCACGCTACAGCCAACTACGAGATTACCGATATTGCTTACAACCTGGCCTCGGTCTATGCCATGGCTGGCCGCCGCGACGAAGCACTCACTGAACTACGAACGCTACGCGACCGCGGAGGTATCAATGTCGTTCACGGGCACTTGGACGACTACTTCAGCACGCTGCGCCGAGACCCCGAGTTCCGTCAGATCACAGGGACTTGAGCGTCGCAGTATGTACAGCCCGTGTGTGCGACATCCCGTAAGTTACCCGGAGCCCGGCCGAGTCCCCGATCTCGTGGGCCAGGGGGCGGGGTGTGTGGGGATGAGGGTGAAGCGACAGGCGATCTGCGCGCCTCGTGTGCCGGTCAGCAGGCCGCTGCGTTCGATGTCGATTCCGGCATAGACGAAGGTGGCGGGGATGCGTTCGGACGCCGGATTCGAGTTCGCGATCGAGGAGGCGAAGCGCGTCGTGGCCCTCGGCGGGTCTGGCCAGGAGGGACGATAGGACGTGTTGATCGGTGAGGTGGCGCGGCGGTCCGGGGTCAGTGCCCGCATGCTCCGGCATTACGAGTCGCTCGGTCTGGTGCGTCCTTCGGGTCGTACCGGCTCCGGCTACCGGGAGTACTCCGGGGAGGATATCCGGCGGATCTTCCATTATCGAGAGCCTGCGGTCGCTGGGTCTGTCGCTGCGTGAGACCGGACGCGCGCTCGACGACCCCAGCTTCACGCCCTCAGCGCTCGTCGACGACCTCATCCGTCAGACGCGCGAACGCATCGCGGCGGAGACCGAGCTGCTCACGCGGCTGCGCCGGATCGATGCCGCGGATCCCGCCGGCTGGGAGGGCGTCCTCCAGGTCGTTTCGCTCCTCCAGGCACTGGGGTCGAAGAGCGCCGATACGCGCCAGCGCGCGGCCCTTTCCTCGGTTGACGAGGTTCCGGTGCCGGTGGAGGCCCTGGTCGAGGCGGCACTGAGCGAGAGGGAGCCGAACGTCGCCGGGGCCCTCCGATGGGCGCTGGCGCGATCGGGCGACCGCGGCACGGCACTGCTGTCGAAGGGCCTCGGCTCACCGGCGCCCGCAGTGCGGGAACGCGCCGTTCAGTCCCTCGCCGAGATGCCCGGCGGTGAGGCTACCGCGCAACTCCGGGATGCCCTCGCGAACCCCGACATCGTGGTCCGCAGGTATGCGGCTCTGGCCCTTGGGGCACGTGGTGTGGCCGATGCGGTCCCGATGCTCATCGACATGATCGTGGAAGGAAGGAACGACACCGATGCAGCCGATGCGCTGAGCGTGCTGGCGAGCGACACCGCGACGGCGGATCAGATCGCGACGAGGCTCGTCGACCGCCTCGCCCACGACACCACCAAAGCGCCTGCACGCGGACGGCGGACCCAGGCGCTGGGGGGCATCCCGGGATGAGGGCGTCACAGGCCCTCGTGGAGTTGTCGCATGACGCGGACCGTGCCGTTGCGCTGACTGCGGCATACCTTCTTCAGCTACGCGACGCACGATGACGGATCTTTCCTGGGCGCCGCGTAAGCGGCCTGCGGGGCGGAGGGGTCCTGGGCTGATCACCGTCCACCGACGAGGGACAGCGGACCTCCTGGCCCGGTTTCCGCAGCAGTACCCCCAACTCTGTCGCAGCGGACGACGACGTCACGGCCGTCCACTTTCGGTGCTGCTCCAGCGCCATAGCTACGGAACGTCGTCCTCCCAGCACGCGACAGCTGAGCTTCACCCGGGCCAACCCCGAAATGACCAGGTCAGCAGCGTCCACCCCATCTGGCGGGCCAACTGCGACGCTCAGGCGGGCCAACTCAAGCGCTAAAGGGCCAACTCAGCCGCTCAGTCGCACCCGCGACCCGTTCTCGCTGATCGTTTCTGCGGTGAATTCGGTGGCCCGCCCGGGTGAGAGCACTGGGGAGTAGCAAGCGGCCCGGTGTCCCCTGCCGGTACACCCCCTGGCGTGATCAAGAACGTGCGGTGCGCTCTGCCCGCGCTCGCCCTGACCGTCGTCCCCCTGGTCGCGCCCGCGGCCGCCGCTCCCGCCGGAGCCCAGCCGGCCGGACAGCTCCGGGCAGCCGTGGTGTCGCCACGCTTGCCGAAGAAGCGGAAGTCCTGGAAGGCGTAGTTGCTTCGCGCGAAGCTCAGCACTTCCCTACCTTGAGACTGTGTCGAAGTAGCGCCGAAGCCAGCCTGAGCGGCGGGTTCATCGGTTGGAGCGGGCACGGTCTCCGCTCCAACCGACATTGCGGGCGCATCACCGGCGAGGGGCGGGGACGACCGGACCGTCGTACTGATCCACGGCTGGCCCCAGACCTGGTGGGAGTGGCGCCACATCATCGAGCCCCTCCAGCAGGACGGCTTGTTCGTCGTGGCACCCGATGTCAAGGGCACTGTCGGCTCGTCGAAACCCGAAGGCGGGTAGGACAAGCAGACGATGGCGGGCGACATCCGTGCACTGCTGCATCACCTCGGTGTGCAGAAGCCGATCACCATCGTCAGTCACGACCTCGGAATGCTGGTCGGCTACGCCTACGCTTCCCTCTGGCCGGACGTGGTCGCTCGCCTCATGGTCTCGGAGGCCCTCGATTCCGGGAACCGAAGGCTACGAAAGCGCAGTCGCGACGACCAGGTACAGCGAGAACAGGATCTGGTGCTCTGACCACATAGGTTCGCCGGGTCTGTTGGCCGCTGTGGGCCCGCTGCGAGTGGGTCCCCTTGTTGCCACGGAGGCGAGCATGTTCTTGGGTCTAACCTGGCTCCGTGACGCAGCAGATGAGCACGGTGGTCCTGATGTGCGGTCTTCCGGGGGCGGGCAAGACCACCTACGCGATGGAGCTGGTGCGACGCGGTTTCGCCCGGCTGTCGATCGACGAGGTGGTCTGGCAACGAATCGGGCAGCGTGACGCTGGCCTGGTCCTGGAAGCCAAGGTATTCGACCAGCTCAAGGAGGAGGTCCGCCGCGAGCAGCGGCAGGAGCTGGTCGAGCTGATGCTGGCCGGGCGCGACGTAGTGGTGGACTACAGCTTCTGGAGTCGCGCCGCCCGCGGCGACTACAAGGCGCTGATCGAGAGCCACGGCTGCCGCTGGGAACTGGTCCACCTCAAGGCCGACCGGACCACGCTGGAGCGTCGCCTTGAGCGACGCAACAGCGTGGAGGGCGCCAACTCCGTCACCGTGGATGAGACGCTGTTCAACCGCTACATGGCCAACTTCGAGGAGCCGAGCGGAGAGGGTGAGCAGGTCGTCATGCAGCCCTCGACCTGAGGATCTGACGCTGCTCGGCGGGGAGGGGACGGCTGCTCCAGCGGTTGCCTTTTTCGCTGCGGATGCGAGCGCGTTCCTTCCGCTGGGCGGCGGGGACGTCGGGGTGGCGGGCGTTCTTGTTGCGCCAGCGCAGGTAGGCGTGCAGGGCCCGGGTCTGGACGGTGTGGTTGCGGTGGTTGGAGTTGGCGATGGTGAACTGCCGCAGCGGCCCGAAGTGGGCCTCGATCGGGTTGGCCCAGGACGCATAGGTCGGGGTGAAGCACAGCCCGACCCGGTTCTTCCTCGCCCAGCGCCGGATCGCCTCACCCTTGTGTGCGGACAGGTTGTCCAAGATGACGTAGATCGGGGCGCCGTCCGGGCGGGCCGCGCGGATCGACCTCAGTGCCGCCAGGGTGTTCGCGACCCCCTTCTTCCCGCGGTTGACGCCCCACAAGGTGTCGTCGCCGACGGAGTAGCAGCCGTGGAAGTAGCGGACGCCGTGGGTGCGGTGGTAGGTCGCGGGGTGCCGCTCGGGGTGACCGGCAGGGGCCCAGCACGACCCGGCGGCGGGACGGATGCCGAGTGGGCCGAACTCGTCGAACGCGAAGACGCGATCCGGGAAGCGCTCCAAGATGTCCTCGATGCGGTCGAGCTTGGTGTCACGATCAGGGTCCGGGGACTCCTACCAGGTCTTGGTGCGCTGGAAAGTGACGCCGCGGCGGGCGAGCAGGCACCGTAACGCCTCCCGGCCGATCCGGATCACGTGGCCGTGCACTTTCCGCAGGTAGGCGGCGAGTTTGCGGATGGACCAGCGGGTGAAGGGCTGGCCGAGCTTGGTCGGGCGGGTGGTGGCCGTCTGGACGACGAAATCCTCCTCGTCAGGACTGAGCAGGCGGGGACGGCCTCCCGCCCACCGAGGGTCCAAGCAGGCCAGGCCGATCTCGTTGAACCGGTGGATCACGTCGCGGACGGTGTCCTCGTCGGCCTGCACAAGCTTCGCGATCACCGGGACCCGGTTCCCGCCGGCCGAGGCCAGCAGCATCATCGCCCGCCGGTAGCGCACCGAACTGGTGCTGCCCCGGCGCACGATCTGCTGCAGCTTCTGCCCCTCCTGGTCGGTCAACCTGCGCACACGGACAGGCTCGGCCACCACACCCCCAACAATCGGACGGACGAACGTCACACGCATCCAACCGCCACGACCACCAACCCGGCGAACCTTCCCGGTCAGAGCACTAGCACTTCCACATGCACGGCGCGGCAGACAACGCCGCCGACTTGCTG
The DNA here is from genome assembly GCF_040634235.1 of Streptomyces sp. NPDC007157. Taxonomy (NCBI): domain Bacteria; kingdom Bacillati; phylum Actinomycetota; class Actinomycetes; order Kitasatosporales; family Streptomycetaceae; genus Streptomyces; species Streptomyces sp. NPDC007157. The sequence goes on along the minus strand of NZ_JBEYFE010000048.1, from coordinate 2,804 downwards.
ATCGCGGGTCACGAGTTCCCCTACCTGCGCTCGTTCTACGTCAGGCTGAGCGCGAACCCCGACGCCATCTCGATCGCGGACGCCGAACGCTACGTCGCTGACTACACGCAGCCCGGAGCCATGCGGGCGGGCCTCCAACTGTTCAGGGCCTTCGAGAAGGACGCGGAGGGCAAATGGCGCGTGCTGGCGGGAAAGGCAAGCGCAGGATGCCCGTTCTCGGACTCGGCGGGACCGCCAGCTTCTTCCTGCCCATCGCCGAGAAAATGCTCTCGGAGGTCGCCGAGCACGTCACCGTCCGGGCAGTCGAGGATTCGGGCCACTGGATGGCCGAGGAGCAGCCGGAGAGACTTCTGCAGCGTCTGCGCGAATGGTTCCACGAGACCGGGGCCTGACGACGCCCTCGACCGGTGCGAGCGTGGCACTCGTTGGATGGTCTACCCGAGAGCCGATCCGGTCTTCCACTGTTGCCAGGACATGTTCCAGCCGTTGAGGCCGTTGTCGGGGGCGATGGTGTGGTCATGGGAGTGCTCGACGATGACCACGTCGCCGATGAGCGAGTTGTCGTAGAACCAGGCAGCGTCCTGGGTGGGGTCGCCGCCGCCGCGGACGTCGTCCAGGCCCACGCAGCCGTGACTCACGTCGGAGTGCCCGAAGACGGAGTCAGGGGCCCAGTAGTTGCCGTGGATGAAGGTGCCGGAGGTGGACAGGCGCATGGCGTGCGGGACGTCCGGTATGTCATATTCTCCGGCGTATCCTACGGTCGCGCCGTCCATCCGCGTGGACTTGAGCTTCTCGGAGATCACCATCTGCCCGTTGTAGGTGGTGCGGCCGGGCGCGCCGGAGGTGATCGGGACGGTGCGGACCGTCCGGCCGTCACGGACCACGCGCATCATGTGGGAGGCGGCGTCGACGGTGGAGACCTGCCGGCGGCCGATGGTGAAACGGACGGTCTTGTCCTGGGTGCCGTACGCATCTGCGGCGCCCTTCACGCCGTTCAGGTGCAGGCTCAATGTGACGCGGGTGTGCGCCTTCCAGTACGTCTGCGGGCGCAGGTCCAGGCGCTGGTCGCCGAACCAGTGGCCGACGATCTGCTGACCGCTGTCGTCGCTGACGCGTATGCCGCGTTCGACTGCCTCCTTGTCGTCGACCGGTTTGTTGAAGGTCACCGACACAGGCATGCCGACACCGACGGTCGATCCGTCCTCGGGGGTGAAGACACCGATCAGACGCTGGTCCTTCGCGAGTGTGGTGAAGGACAGTTGCCGCGTCCGGGCACGGCCCGCCTCGTCAGCGGCACGGACCACCAGACGATACGTAGTGCCGTACGCGAGATCGGCATCCGGAGACCAGTGGCGGTGGTCGGCGGTCACGGTTCCCCGTACAGGTTGTCCTTGGCCGGCGGTGAGGGCGACCGATGAGATCTTCCCGCCGGCGACTTCGACGTCGCCGGCGCTACCGGCGGACGCGTGCCGCTCTCCGTCGGCAGCGCCGGTGGTGAGCCGGAAGGCGGTTGCGGCCCGCTGCTCGGAATGCGCTGTTCCCTGCGCGGAGGGTGCGGTACCGGAGTCCGGGCCCGCGCAGGCGCAGAGGACCGACGCCCCGGCTGCCGCAAGGGCGATCACGGTGAGGCGGGAGAGGGAGGACACGATTGCTCCTGTGGACCTGGGGATCGTCATCGTGCGAGGGAGGCCGCGTCGCCCATGACCACGACGGGGTGGTCGGCGGGATCAAGCGTGCGCAGCAGCTGCTTCATGTGAGCCTTGGAGATGCTGATGCAGGCGTGCGTGGGGCCGCCGTGGTCGACGTGGATCCATATGCCCCCGCCCCGGTTCTTGCCCATGGGCTCGGTGCCGTCCATGGGTGATGTGCCTGGCCGGCGGTTGTAGTTGATGGCAATGACGTAGTCGAAGACTCCCTGGAGTGACTCGCCCTCCAGGCCGACGTCGTTGGTGTAGAAGGCGCCCGACTGGTGATACGGCAGTTTGCTGCCGGGGTCGGCGAGGCGGCCGCCGGCGTCGGTGAGACCGAACACCCCTATGGGGCTGTGCAGGTCGCCCGCGTAATGTTCATCGGTCCAGCCCTTGTAGCCGTTGTGCGCGGCCCACACCGCCCCGGGACGCCAGCCGCCGTCGACACGTTGCCAGAGAACGACTTTCGCGGACGCCGAGTTCTTCCCGGCTCCCGTGACGAGAAGGATCTGCCGGGTGTTCTGCGGGAGTTGGGCCAACGTCTTGGGGCCGAGTCCGGGCAGTTGGGCGGGGAACTCCGGTCGCGACTGAACCGTCGCCCGCGGTGTGGCGGGAGCGGGCACCGACGGCTCGGCTGCGGCGCCTCCGGCGTCGTTCTGGACGACCGAGGCCTTGCCGGAGTTCGAGCTTGGGCTTTCATCAGGTACGTACTGATACGCGGCGATGCCCAGCGTGGAGGCGATGACCGCTGCGGTCACGGAAAGGGAGGTTTTGGGGAGGTGCATGGGTGCGGGCTTCCTCAAGAGGATGGGAGAACGAGTCGCAGGCTCTTGGCCGCGGGAGAGGTTCGACCAGCAGGATGGCCCGGCTGGCCTCAATGCGGTTCGGACGGCGCTCCGGGCGGTCTGCGTCCAGGCAAAGGCCGTTCATCGCGGGGCAACGGAGCGGCCGGGGCATGACTGTGCCCCCGGAGATCTGTCGCGTCGTATCAGCGGCTGGTCTGCGAGTCAGCGGTGCGGGGTTCGCCGTGGGGGGGCCGGGCGGGCCCCCGCGGGGGGGGGGGTGGGGGGGTTGGTGCGGGTAGGGGGCAGCGGGGGGCGGGGTTGGGCGCGGGGC
>NZ_JBEYFE010000047.1:0-38406 GCF_040634235.1 Streptomyces sp. NPDC007157 | reverse complement strand
GCGCAGTTCCCCGCGCCCCTGACGGGGTGCTCACCGCAGCGCCCGGCTTTCAGGGGCGCGGGGAACTGCGCGAGCGACCACGAAGCACCCGCAGCCGACGCGTTACACGCAGCCGCAGGAACCCCGCACCACCAGCCGGGACGGAAACGTCTTCAGGCGTTCCCGCCGCGACCCCGCCACCCGCAGCCCGTCGTCCAGGACCAGGTCCACCGCCGCCCGTGCCATCGCCGGGCGGTCCGATGCGATCGTTGTCAGCGGCGGATCCGCCAGCGCCGCTTCCTTGATGTCGTCGAAGCCGGCCACCGCCAGCTCGCCCGGCACGTCGATGCGCAGCTCGCGGGCCGCCCGCAGCAGGCCGATCGCCTGGTCGTCGGTGGAGCAGAAGAAGGCCGGCGGCCGGTCGGGGCCGGCCAGCACCTCCAGGGCCACCCGGTACGCGTCGTACCGGTTGTACGGCGCCTCGAACAGCCGGCCCTCCGTGGTCAGGCCGGCCTCGTCCATGGCCCGCTTCCAGCCCTCGACGTGGTCGGAGACCGGGTCGCCGACCGCCGGGGTGTCCGCCATGCCGCCCATACAGGCCACGTACTCGTAGCCGTGCTCCAGCAGGTGCCGGACGGCCAGCTGGGCGCCGCCCAGGTCGTCCGTCACCACCGCCACGTCGTCGATCGCCTCCGGCCGCTCGTGCAGCAGCACCACCCGGGCGTCCCAGGCGTCGATCTCGGCGGCGGCCAGATCGTTCAGCGCGTGGGAGACGAGGATGAGGCCCGAGACCCGCATCCCCAGGAACGCGCGCAGATAGTGGACCTCGCGCTCGCCGACGTAGTCGGTGTTGCCGACCAGCACCATCTTTCCGCGCTCGGACGCGGCCTGCTCCACCGCGTGCGCCATCTCGCCGAAGAAGGGCTGACGGGCGTCCGGGATGATCAGCCCTATGAGGTCCGTGCGCCGGGATGCCATCGCCTGGGCGACCCGGTCGGGCCGGTACCCCAGCTCCTTGATCGCGGCGAGGACACGCTCGCGCGTGGCCGGTGCGACCGGCCGGGGTCCGTTGTTGATGACATAACTGACCACGGCGGTCGAAGTCCCCGCCAGCCGCGCCACATCATCCCGAGTCACCTTGGGCACGCGCGGAGTCTACGCGGATGGACCCGCTCTGGGCAGGGCATATCGAAGCTTCGCTTGCGGAAGCAATGCCCCGTCCGGGCGACGGCCATGCCGCGCCCGGACCACCACTACGCCTCCGTCGGTACCTCGACCGCGTCCAGGGCCGCCGAAGCGTCCGCATCCTCCGGCTTTGGACCCTCCGCCCGGGCCCTGGCCTCGTCGCTGACCCGCTCGCCCCGCTCGCCCTTCTCCGGGGTAACGAATCGATAACCGACGTTCCGGACGGTTCCGATCAAGGACTCGTGTTCCACGCCGAGCTTGGCGCGCAGCCGCCGTACGTGTACGTCCACGGTCCGGGTGCCGCCGAAGTAGTCGTAGCCCCAGACCTCCTGGAGCAGCTGTGCACGAGTGAACACCCGGCCCGGGTGCTGGGCGAGGTACTTGAGGAGCTCGAACTCCTTGAAGGTGAGGTCGAGGACCCGTCCCTTGAGCTTGGCGCTGTACGTCGCCTCGTCCACCGAGAGGTCGCCGTTGCGGATCTCCATGGGGGAGTCGTCGTTGACGATCTGCTGGCGGCCCATGGCGAGGCGCAGCCGGGCCTCGACCTCGGCCGGGCCCGCGGTGTCGAGGAGTACGTCGTCGATGCCCCAGTCGGCGGTGACGGCGGCGAGTCCGCCCTCGGTGACGACCAGGATGAGTGGACAGCCGGGGCCGGTCGAGCGCAGCAGCTGGCAGAGGCTGCGCACCTGGGGGAGGTCGCGGCGGCCGTCGATCAGGATGACGTCGGCGCCCGGGGTGTCGACGAGGGCGGGGCCCTCGGCCGGAGCGACCCGCACGTTGTGCAGGAGCAGCCCGAGGGCCGGCAACACCTCCGTCGACGGCTGGAGGGCGTTGGTCAGGAGCAGCAGAGAACTCATACGTCTGGTTCCTCCTCGGTCCCTGCGAGGACTGTGTGCAATGACACTGCGCTGCGCTCCCGAGCCTCCGTACACCTGCGGTCACCTGGAGTTTCCCGCTTCGTATACAGAGCTTCCGAAAGCACAAAAGGACCCGGTGGCGGCGCTGCCCGAGTCCTCTGACAGCAGAATAGCCCACATGAGCAACGGTCCGGCAGGTCATGTGGCACGTTCCGTCATTCGTCCGAACTGTGAGACAAGCAGAAGCACCCCTATCCGGACGTTTCTGCGCACGGACGACGGGGTTTCCGTCGATTCCGTATACGATCCCGCCTCCGTCGTATACGACGGCTCCCAGCCACCCTCCCGTGACCTTGTGTTTGTCCTGGCCCATGGTTTCACCGGCGACGTGGACCGGCCACATGTACGACGGGTGGTGGCCGCCCTGACGGATTACGCCCCGGTGGTCAGCTTCTCCTTCCGGGGCCACGGCCGCTCCGGCGGCCGCACCACGGTCGGCGACCGCGAGGTCCTCGACCTGGCGGCGGCGGTGCGCTGGGCGCGTCACTTCGGGCACGCCCGGGTGGTGACCGTCGGCTTCTCGATGGGCGGCTCGGTGGTGCTGCGGCACGCGGCGCTGAACGCCGGGGTGGACGCCGTGGTGTCGGTGTCGTCCCCGGCCCGCTGGTACTACCGGGGCACCGCCCCCATGCGCCGCGTGCACTGGCTGGTCACCAGGCCGGAGGGCCGGCTGGTCGGCCGCTACGGCTTCCGCACCCGCATCCACCACCGCGACTGGGACCCGGTGCCGCTGTCCCCGGTGGAGGCGGTGCCGAAGATCGCCCCCACCCCGCTGCTGATCGTGCACGGCGACAGCGACGGCTACTTCCCGGTCGACCACCCCCGGATGCTCGCGGACGCCGCCGGTGGCGCCGCCGAGCTGTGGCTGGAGCCCGGCATGGGCCACGCCGAGCACGCCGCGGACGACCGACTGCTGGCCAGGATCGGCGACTGGGCGGTCTCCCGGGCGGGCTAGCCTGAGCCTGTACAACAGCCAGGTACAACAGCTGCACAGCCGACTGCTTGTTCTCACTGGTTCTCACTGGTACTTACTGAGTCTCTTGAGGAAGCTGATGCCCGAGGTCACGGTGCGCTACTGGGCCGCCGCGAAGGCCGCGGCCGGCATCGCCGAGGAGCCGTACGACGCGGACACCCTCGCCGAGGCGCTGACCGCGGTACGCACGCGACACCCCGGGGAACTCGCGCGCGTCCTGCGGCGATGCTCCTTCCTCATCGACGGTGACCCCGTGGGGACGCGCGAGCATGAGACGGTACGGCTGGCCGAGGGCGGCACGGTCGAGGTGCTCCCGCCGTTCGCAGGAGGGTGAGCGAGACCGATGACCAACCAGCCGTACGAGGGCTACGACCCGTACCAGCAGCAGCCCCCCGCCCAGCCCCAGTGGGGGTACGAGGAGCAGCAGTACGCCACCCAGCAGTGGCAGGGGCAGACCTGGGAGACGCAGACGCACGCGCCGGTGCAGGCGGCACAGCCGCAGGCCCCGGCCGCGGAGACGGCGTACATGCCCCAGCAGAACTACACACCGGCCCAGCAGCAGGCCCAGGCCCAGGCCCAGCAGGCTCAGCAGCAGGCCCAGGCCCAGCAGCAAGCCCAGCAGCAGGCCCAGGCCCAGCAGCAACCGGCCTACATGCAGCAGCCGCAGCAGGCACCGCAGCCGCAGCAGGCGCAACAGCCGACGCACACACCGCCCCCGGACCCCGGCTCCGGCCCCGCTGAGCCCGGCACCGGCTACGGTCCCGCGACCCTGGCCGGCAACGCGCGCATCACCGACGCGCAGCGGGCCCGCCTGGAGGGGCGCTCGCCGATCATCGAGCCGGGGATGCAGCCGGCCCTGCTGACGGGCCTGCTGGGCCTGCTGCTGGCGGTGGCGGCCCCGGTCTCCTCCTACGCCCTGGTGGTCCCCCTGGTGATCCTCCAGGCGGTGACGGCGGCGGGCTGGTTCCGGCTGAACGGCATGTGGCCGGCCCGGCAGGGCATCGCCCTCGCCTTCCTGGGCGCGCTGGCGGCGGACGCCGCGGTGCTGGTGGCGGGCCGCGAGCAGGCCCCCGCGGCGATCCTCGGCCCGCTGGGCATCTGGGTCCTGCTCTCCCTGGTCCTCCAGCTCCGCTCGCACGCGGACCCGGACACCCGTATGTACGGCCTGATGGCCACGGTCGCCGCCTCCGCGCTGGCGATCATCGCGACGGGTTTCCTGGGCGCGGACCCGGACGCGGCCTCGGTGGGCGCGGCGGCGGTCGCGGTGGCGGTGGTGGCGCGGGCGCTGCCGCTGCCGACGGTGGCGTCGGTGGTGGTGTCGGTGCTGGCCGCGGCCGGGGCGGGCATCGCGGTGGGCGGCATGACCGGGGTGGGCACCAAGGGCGCGCTGATCGGCGCGGGGGCCGCGGTGTGCGCGCTGGCCGGTCACCGTGCGGCGAGCTACGACTACCCGTCGAGGTTCGTCCACTTCACGGCGGGCGTGGCGCTGCCGCTGGCCGCGGCGGCACCGGCGGTGTGGATCCTGGGCCGGTAGTCCCCGGGGCCGCTCTCGATCTTCAAACCTGTCACAGGTGTTCGACAATCCCCCGGTTGTCGTCCCCGGCAGGGTTAGCGTGAACTCGCCGTTATCGAACGCCGACCCGGGGGACCCCACCACCATGCGAGCCCTGCGTATCTTCCTGATCGTCGTTGTCATCCTCGGCGTGCTCTTCGTGGTCGTCGACCGCGTCGCCGTGCACTTCGCCGAGGGCGAGGCAGCGGGCAAGCTGAAGACGACGGAGGACCTCGCGAGCAACCCCGACGTCTCCATCAAGGGCTTCCCGTTCCTCACCCAGGTCGCCGGCGGCACGCTGGACGACGTGGAGGTCGGCATCAAGGACTACGACGCCACCACCGGCACCGCCGGCAAGACGATCCGTATCGAGGACCTGAAGGCCGACATGAAGGGCGTCACCTTCACCGGCGACTACAGCTCCGCCACCGCGCGGACCGCCACCGGCACCGCGCTCATCTCCTACAGCGAGCTGCTGAAGAACGTGGACACGCAGCCCACCGACCTCGGCCTCGGATTCACCGGCAAGGTCGTCGGTCTCGCCGACGGCGGCAACGGAAAGATCAAGGTCACCCTCGACCTCACCGTCCCCGGTGTGGCCGCCCACCAGAAGGTGAACGTCCTCAGCTCGGTCACCGTCAAGGACAACACCGTGCAGGTGCACGCCGACAACCTGCCCAAGCTCGCCGGGGTCAGCCTCGTCGAGGACCGGTTCCGGCAGGCCTCCGACTTCCAGCAGGCGATCAGTCAGCTTCCCGGCGGCATCCGGCTGGACAAGGTGGAGGCGGCGGCAGATGGTGTGGAGATCGGTGTGAAGGGTTCGAACGTCAGGCTGGCCGGGTAGAAGGCGCCACGGCGGCGGCCGGCACGGCGGACGGAACCCGTCCATCTGTCGAGACGACGATGTCCGTACCGTAGATATGACAACGGACGCGGCGGGGCGGTCGCTGCCCGGTCGCGCCCCGGTCCGCCACTCCGTCCCACAATCCGGACGATCGCGTCTCATCATGCGACATGCCGGTGACATGCCCGGTCATCCGTCCCTACGATCGAGCCCATGAAGCGTCAGGCGGATCTCACGAAGCGGCGGGCAGTCGACCTGTGCCGCGTCGCCGCCATGCTCTGTCGCCCCTTCTGACGGTGGAGGCCGCTGCCTCCGCATCCCCCCGCCCTCCCATGCCGAGGGCATCCGTGCGCGCCTGAGCGCACGCACCCGCACTCGCACGCCCCGCCGTATCTGCCCCGGAGGAGAAAGAGCATGAGCCGCAGCGACGTCCTGGTCGACGCCGACTGGGTCCAGGAGAACCTGGACAACGCCGACATCGCGATCGTGGAGGTGGACGAGGACACGTCCGCCTACGAGAAGAACCACATCCGTGGCGCGATCCGCATCGACTGGACCAAGGACCTGCAGGACCCGGTCCGCCGCGACTTCATCGACCAGGAGGGCTTCGAGAAGCTCCTGTCGGCGAAGGGCATCGCCAACGACACGCTGGTGATCCTGTACGGCGGCAACAACAACTGGTTCGCGTCCTACGCCTACTGGTACTTCAAGCTCTACGGCCACGAGAACGTCAAGCTTCTCGACGGCGGCCGCAAGAAGTGGGAGCTGGACGCCCGCGAGCTGGTCGAGGAGGTCCCGGAGCGCACCGAGACCACCTACACGGCCAAGCCGCAGAACACCGCGATCCGCGCCTTCCGCGACGACGTCGTGGCGGCCATCGGCTCGCAGAACCTCGTCGACGTCCGTTCCCCCGACGAGTTCTCCGGCAAGCTGCTCGCCCCGGCCCACCTGCCGCAGGAGCAGTCGCAGCGTCCGGGCCACGTCCCGTCCGCGCGGAACATCCCGTGGTCGAAGAACGCCAACGACGACGGCACCTTCAAGTCGGACGACGAGCTCAAGGAGCTCTACGCCGAGGAGCAGGTGGACCTCGCCAAGGACACCATCGCCTACTGCCGTATCGGCGAGCGCTCGGCCCTGACCTGGTTCGTCCTGCACGAGCTGCTCGGTGTCGAGAACGTCAAGAACTACGACGGCTCCTGGACCGAGTACGGCAGCCTCGTCGGCGTCCCGATCGAGCTCGGCGCCAACAAGTAGGACCCCGCAAGACCCCGGCACGTCCCCAGACCGACCTTTCAAGACCTCAACAGGAGTACGACATGTGTGGAGCGAAGGCCGGCGGCCCGGACAGCTCGACGATCAAGCCCGGTGAGACCACCATCCAGGGTCAGGTGACCCGCGACGGCGAGCCGGTGACGGGTTACGTCCGTCTGCTGGACTCGACGGGCGAGTTCACCGCGGAGGTCCCGACCTCCGCCACCGGGCAGTTCCGCTTCTACGCGGCGGAGGGCACCTGGACCGTCCGCGCCCTCGTCCCCGGCGCCACCGCCGACCGCACGGTCGTCGCCCAGCAGGGTGGCCTGGCCGAGGTCGCGATCGCGGTCTGACCAGCTCAAAGCAAGGGCCGCGCCTCCCGGGTCGAAGACCCGAGGCGCGGCCCTTCGCCGCGTCCGCACACCGGACCTACCCTTGACTCATGCTGGCCCGGCGTCGTCGCGTGTACTTCGTCATGATGGGGATCTGTATCGGTCTCTTCGTCCTGGCCTGGGGAGTCGTGCGCATCTGGTCCGTCCCCGCCGCCGTGGGGATGTGCGTGGTGGCCATGGTCATCCCGCCCGTCGCCGCGATGGTCGCGAACCGCCGGGGCCCCGACGACCGCTGGTGGGACGACCCCTCCGGTGACCCCAAGTCCGACGAGTGGTGGGACGAGCTGGACGGGAAGAAGCGCCCCCGGCAATGACGCTCGACGTGCCCGGCTTCCGTCGTGCCCGCCCCCTGTCTTGCCCGGCTCCTATCGGAACGCTTCGACGTTGCGCAGCGCCCACGCGGCGAAGGTCCGGGGCGGGCGGCCGAGCACTCCCTCGATGTCCGGGCTGAGCCGCAGCTCACCCGCGTTGGGCTCGCCGAGGACGGCCAGCGTGGTCGCCACCACCGGCTCCGGCATGAACGCGGCCATCCGGGCGTGCGCCGCCTCCCGGGTCAGCTCCACGAACCGCACCGGTTCACCGAGCGCCGCACCGATGGCCGCTGCCTGCTCCCGGGGCGTGACGGCCGCCGGACCGTTCAACTCGTAGACCCGGCCGGTGTGTTCGTCCTTGCGCAGGGCCACCGCGGCGACCTCCGCGAGGTCCGCCGGATCGACCACCGGGAGCCCGACGTCACCGAACGGCGCGGCGACCGTCCGATCCGCGCGCACCGACTCCGCCCAGGCGTAGGCGTTGGACGCGAAGCCGCCGGCCCTGAGGATCGTCCAGGCCAGGCCCGACCCGCGCACCGCGTCCTCGAGCGCCCGCATCGCTCCGCCGTGCGAGGGCGACTCCGGCCTGGTCACCACGCCCTGCGAGGAGAGCAGCACCACCCGCGCCACCCCGGCGTCCCTGGCCACCGCCAGCACGGCCGGCGCGTCGAGCCCGTGTCCGCCCGTGCCGCCGTCGTGCAGGAACAGCGCCTCGGCACCCTCGAACGCGGGCCGCAGACTCTCCGGCTCGGCCAGGTCGGCCCGCACCTGTACGACCCCGGCCGGCAGGTCCACGGGGGCGATCCCCCGCGACACCGCCGTCACCCGTTCCCCGGCCGCCGCCAGGGCCGCCACCAGCGACCGGCCCACGTTCCCGGTCGCACCCGTCACCACGATCATGCTCAACTCCCGTATTTTCCGGTGGTCTTCCGCGATGACAGCGACGCTAACAGTGCCGGTATAGTAGGTACCCAGAGGAAAGTGACTACCTCAGAGGGGTGTGGCTCATGACGACCGCGACGCGACGGCCCGCGCCCGACCCCCTGTCCGACCCCGAGCTGGCCTGCCCGGTCTCCCCGGTCGTGGACATCGTCTTCAGCCGGTGGACGACACCGATCCTCTGGTCCCTGCACACCTTCGGCCGCCAGCGGTTCGTCCAGCTGGAGCGCCGTATCAAGGGCATCACGCCGAAGGTGCTCACCCAGCGGCTGCGCCAACTGGAGCGCGACGGCCTGGTCGTGCGCACCTACCATCCCGAGGTGCCGCCGCGCGTCGAGTACGAGATCAGCGACCTCGGCACCACCCTCGCCCCGCTCTTCGCCCACCTCGCCGACTGGGCCGGTACCCACCTCGACGACGTCGAGACGGCCCGGCAGCGCTACGACGAGGCGGGATCCCCGCGCCCCTGAAGCGCGGTTCCAGAAGCGCGGTACTAGTAGACGAGCGCCTGCGTCCCCTCCGTCATCGCCTCCTGCACGAAGACCTGCGCACCCGCGATCCGTACGCCCTCGATGACGTCCTTCTCGGTGATGTCCCGGCGGGCCGCGCACTGCGTGCAGAGCGTGAGGGTGCCGCCCGCCAGGATCGAGTCGATGAGGTCCGGCAGCGGAGCGGCATGCGGCAGCTCGAACTCGGCGGCCCGCCCCGGCAGCGCGAACCACGCGGACTCGCCGGTCAGCCACATCGACACCTCGACGCCGCTGGCGACGGCCACCGCCGCCACCGTGAACGCCTGCGAGCACCGCTCCGGGGCGTCCGCCCCGGCCGTCACCTTGATCACGAGCTTCTTCGCCATGCGTGCAGGGTAATCGGGCGGCGTCATGGCTGGTGTTCCGCGCGCTGATGCTGGCGCAGCAGCACGTTCGCGTCGGTGGCCGCGCTTTGGTCGTACGCGACCAGCGCGGTCGCCCTGCGACTGCCGAGCTCGGCGCACTCGGCGCAGCCGGGGACCGGCCGGGGTGGTCGGCTCAGGTCGTCGGGGGACGGCGGTACGGCCCAGGTACTTCGGTCGTTCGCCGCGCGTACGCCGGCACTGAGCCGCTCTCTGTCGGTAGCGGGGCGTAGCGTCGCCGGGTCGGCCTGCCACTCCCTGCCGCCGCCGACGGGACGCAGCATCGCGTACGGCCCCGACTGGTCCCGGTACTCGCCGACCTGGTCGGTGGCGGTGTCGTAGAACAGGGTTCCGGGCTCCATGGCATTTGCTCCTTTCGTCCAACATCTATACGAAATGCGTGAGTTGGACTACTCTGGGTATCGAGGCTGCTACGAGCATGGCCCGGAGGTGGCGTCGGCACGCCGATGGCGAGCGGTTCTTCCCCGTCTGGCGGCGCTAATTCCACAAATTCCATGGCGTACCAGGGAGGGGTGCGGTGCCGCAGAGGCGGGTGGTGACGGGGCGTAGTCAGGAGCCCAGGCAACGGTTCGCGGAGGAGTTACGGCACCTGAGGGCCGAGAAGGGGGTGAGCCTGAGGGAACTGGCCGAGGAACTGGGCTGGGACGCCTCCAACTTCGGCAAGATGGAGAGCGGGCGGAGCCTGGGGAGCCCGGAGATCGTCGAGGCGCTGGACCAGTACTACGGGACGCCGGGGTTATTGCTGGCCTTGTGGGAACTGGCGGTTGCGGATACGTCGCAGTTCAAGGAGCGCTATCGGCGGTACATGGCCTTGGAAGCAGAGGCGACCAGCCTGTGGCACTACTCCGTGACCATGCCACCAGGATTGCTTCAGGCGCCCGGGTATGTCCGAGAGGCGCTCATGGCGGGTGGGCTCAATGGCGATGAGCTGGACCAGCAGGTTGAGGCGCGCATGGGCCGACAGAAGATGCTGGAGGGGGAGGACGCGCCGCCGTTCCGGGTCATCCTCTTCGAAGCGGTGCTGCGCAATTCGTTGCGAGATCCGCAGGAGTGGCGGACCCAGCTGGAGTACCTACTGGGAGCGTCGGAACGCCCGAACGTCACGCTTCATGTGTTGCCGTTCGGTACTGGACTCCATGGCTTGGTGAACACCAACGTGATGTTTCTGCGACTGTCGGACGCCCGCACTGTGGCCTACGCTGAAAACGACGTATGGGGCGAACTGGTCGAGGAAACAAGCCGGGTTGAGCGCCTGCACCGCACTTATGATGCCGTACGTGACAAGGCGCTGAACCCCGCCAGGTCACGCACGTTCATCTTGCGGATGTTGGAGGAAGTGCCGTGCGAGCCATCGACCTGAGCAACATCACTTGGCGCAAGAGCAGTTACAGCAACACGGACGGCGGCGAGTGCGTCGAAGTCTCCGACGACCTCCTCCGTACCGCCTCCTGGCGCAGGAGCAGCTACAGCAACACGGACGGCGGCAACTGCCTCGAAGTCGCCGCCGACATCCCCTCCCTCGTCCCCGTCCGTGACAGCAAGGACCCCGATCGCGGAGCCCTCCTCTTCGGGGCCTCCGCGTGGTCGGCTTTCATCGACGGAGTCGCCCGCTGAGCCTCAGGCCGTCCAGTGTGAGGTCGAGCAGGCGCTCGGCGCGGTCACGGTGTTCGGGCCTCGCCGAGGTGAGGGCGATGCCCTCGAGGGCGGTGGCCAGGTCGGCGGGGCTGATGTCCGTACGGATCGCGCCGGCGGCCACGCAGGGGTCCATCAGCGCGGTGATGGCGGCCCGGATCATGTCCCGGCTCTGGCCGTAGGGGCTGTTTCCCGTCGCGGCGATGGCGCGCAGGGCGTCGATCATGCCGTATTTCGTGGTGACGTAGTCCAGGAAGAGACGGGTCCAGGCGTGCAGGGCCTCGTAGGGCGGCTGCGCCGCGAGCAGACCGGGGACGGCGTCGCAGAGCTGGGCCACCTCGTTGCGGTAGACGGCCTCGATCAGGGCCTCCCGGGTGGCGAAGTTGCGGTACAGCGTCGCGCTGCCCACGCCCGCCTCCTTGGCGATGCGCTCCAGGTGCACGTCCAGCCCCTCGTCGGCGAACATCCGCACCGCCGCCGTGAGGATCTTTTCTCTGTTGCGCTGTGCGTCAGCCCGCAACGGGATCTCCTTCGACTTGCTAAGTGGGGGCGTGTCCACTTAGCGTTGGGATAAGTGGTGGCGCCTCCACTTTCATCGTAGGCCATGCTCTGGCCTGCGCACATCCCTCTTGGAAGGGCGTTGATCATGTCATCAGGTATCGAGGGCAAGGTCGTGGCGATCACGGGTGCCAGCAGCGGTATCGGCGCGGCGACGGCGGCCTACCTCGCCGAGAAGGGCGCGCGGCTCGTGCTCGGGGCCCGGCGGGAGGACCGGCTCGCCGCGGTGGTGGAGGAGATCACGGCGAAGGGGGGCTCGGCCGTGGGGGTCGTCGTCGACGTGACGCGCCGTGCGGACCTGGGGCGCCTGACGGCCACGGCGGTCGACCGGTTCGGGCGGCTCGACGTCCTGGTCTCCAACGCCGGCACGATGGCGGTGTCGCCGTTCGACGAACTGCGCCAGGACGACTGGGACGCGATGGTCGCGACGCACATCACCGGCCTGCTGAACGGTATCGGGGCGGCGCTTCCGGTCTTCCGGCGGCAGCGCTCCGGCCAGTTCGTCAACGTCGCCTCCACCGCGGCCGACGTCGTGAAATCCCCGCAGGGTGTCTACGCGGCCACCAAGACGGCGGTGAAGGTGCTGACCGAGGGGCTGCGGCAGGAGTCGGGACCCGACCTACGGGTCACGCTGGTCTCACCCGGGTTCACCCATACCGAGGGGGTGGGCAAGGGAGGGAGCCCCGAGGCGGCGGCAGCGCTGGCCCGGCAGCGCGACGAGATCGCCATGCCGCCCTCCGCCGTCGCGTCCGCGATCGGTTACGCGATCGAGCAGCCCGCCGATGTCGACATCAGCGAGATCGTCGTCCGGCCGACCGTGCAGGCCTGACGCCCGACGGTGCCTGTGCTCAGGCTGGGACACCGGCCGTCACCGGTCCGGCGCGGGTCCGCTCCGCCGGCGGTAGGCATCGACCGCCACCTGGACGAACGGCCGTAGCAACGGATTGGCGTCTCCCTCGACCCATGCCACCACCACCCGGCTCGGCTCCATGTCCACGATCGGCACCGTCACGAGCCCGGCGCCCGGCTCGTGGCCGGTCGTCGTCAGGCCCACCGTGCCGTTCCACAGCACCGCCTGCCGGCACTCCTGGATCGCCCGCACCACCGGCCCCTCCCGCACCGCCCCGCCGTTCCAGTACGACTGCCAGCGGCCGTCCGTGCCCGCCGGGAACCGGAACCACTGCCGGTCCGCGAGGTCGGCCAGCGTCAGGCTCTCCCGGCGGGCCAGCGGATCGTCGGCGCGCAGCAGTGCGCCCACCGGGTCGGCCCGCAACTCCCTTACCACCAGGCCGGTTTCGTCGAAGGGCGCGCGGGTCAGAGCGATGTCCACGAGCCCGGCGTGCAGTCCGCAGGTGGGATCGGTGAGGTCGGTCTCGCGGATCCGGATCCCGATGCCGGGGTGGCGTTCGCGGTAGGCGCGGGCCAGCCGGCGCACGCCGGGATCCGTGCTGTCGCCGAGGAGGCCGACGGTGAGGGTGGTGGCGCCCGCCGCCGTGGCGACCCGTACGCGCAGCCTGTCGGCCCGGTCGAGAAGCGCCCGGGCCTCGTCGAGGAGCACGGCTCCGACGGGGGTGAGCGCGACACCGGCCGAGGACCGCTCGAAGAGCGCCGCGCCGATCTCGCCCTCCAGCCCCTTGATCGCACGGCTCAGCGGGGGCTGGCTCATATGGAGCCGGGCGGCGGCCCGGCCGAAGTGGAGTTCCTCGGCGACGGCCACGAAGTAGCGCAGCGTCCGCAGCTCGATCCGCTCCATCCGCTCCATGCAGCCACGATACCGATCGGGTATCGAGGCGGCGGAACAGGTCTTGGACAGCCGTACCGCCCCGGCCGTCGAATCGAGGCATGACGACCCACGACCACCACCACGAACCCGCCGTATCCGTCGTCGGCCCGGACGACGGCGAGGTGCTCGTCCTCGGCACCACCCGGATGCGCGTCCTGGAGGACGGCCGTACCACCGGCCACCGGCTCGGCATCGCCGAGTCCGTGCTCGCGCCGCACACCCCCGGACCGCCGCAGCACCGGCACGCCGGGCACGACGAGGGCTTCTACGTCATCTCCGGCTCCGTGCGGTTCACCGTCGGGGACGACGACCACGACGCCACCGCGGGCACCCTGGTGATGGTGCCGCCCGGCGCCCCGCACACCTTCGCCAACGTCACCGACGCACCTGCGGTCATGCTCAGCACGTTCACGCCCGACCTGTACGTGCGGTACTTCCGGGAACTGCGGGACCTGTTCGCGACCGGAGAAGCGCCGAGCCCGCGGGCCAACCTCGAGGTGATGAGCCGTTACGCCACCGAGCCCGCCTCATGAGCGTCGCCTACTGGATCGTCGCCGGGCTGCTCGCCCTCTTCTACCTCTACGCGGGCGGGCTGAAGGCCGTCCGGAGCCGGGAGCGGCTGCGGCCGATGATGGCGTGGGTGGACGGCATGCCGATGGCGGCCGTGCGGGCGATCGGGGCCGTGGAGCTGCTCGGTGCGCTCGGCCTGGTGCTCCCGCGCCTGACCGGTGTCGCGCCCTGGCTGACCGTGGCCGCCGCCACCGGGTTCGTCGTCCTCCAACTCGGGGCGATCAGGGTTCACCTGCGGATGGGAGACCGTCAGGTCGCCCTCAACGGGGCGCTGCTGCTCGCGGCGGCGGTGACCGGCCTGCTCGCGGCAGTGTCCTGATCGTAATTGATGCTTGTACAACTCATTGAGTTGACCATGAGTCTCCTGTGGCGCGCTGATCAAGGAATCCGTGCTCCCGTTTCCCGAGGGGGGACCCGTTGGACGAGCCAGAAGTGCCACCTGAGAGACCGAGAAGACGCCGTCGTACCGGTGTACTGATCGCCACCGCCGCCGTGCTCGGCGTCGTGGCCGGCACCTGCGTCGGCTACCTGGTCCAGGCCGACCGCGAGCCCACCGCCCTGCCGCCGCTCTCCCAGCCGTCCGTCGCGCAGGCGAAGGGGGCGGGCCCCGAGCCGCTGTCGGCCGCCCAGGACCGGAAGGCCAAGGTCGACGGCGACCTGCGCAAGCTGCTGCTGAGCAGGCCGAGGGGGGCCCGCAAGGGGCTGTACACGGTGGGCAACGACGGCTGGCTGGACGCCTCGGCGTACGCGGAGACGTCCAGGTCCCCGGACGCTGCCTTCCGTGACCTGGTCGGCGACAAGGAGTTTCGCCGGGCAGCCGTCACCGAATGGCGGGAGAGCGGCGACTTCGACGTCGAGATCCGGCTGATCCAGTACCGCCAGGAGGAGAAGGGCACGGAGGCCGCCGACGCGGCGGACAGCGCCTACTACTACGCCGAGGCGGCCGACGACGACTCCACCGACGGCTGGCCGGTACCCGGCACGGGCGACGGCATGGCGTACGTCCACAACAAACCCGACACCTCCTACGGCGTGAGCGTGTACTCCGCCGAGGCGCACGCGTGGCGCGGGGACATCGCCTTGGAGGTCTGGATCAGCGACACGAAGCCGATCCCGAAGGCCAAGGTGCTGGATCTGGCGAAGCGGCAGATGGAGCGGCTGTGACCGAGAACCCGGAGACATCCGTGAGCCCCGAGCCGGCCGTCGCCGAGCCGGCCGTCGCCGAGCCGGCCGTCGCCGAGCCGGCGCCTGTCGAGAAGCGGCCGCGCGACCGTCGTCGTATCGCTGCCGTCACCGCCGTCGGTGTCCTGGTCGTCGCCGTGCTGGCCGGGGTCACGTGCACCGTCGTCACCGTCCAGGGTGCGGACCGCGACCCCGGTGCGCCCGTCTGGAGCCTGCCGAAGGCAGCCAAGGACACCGAGGCGTCCGGTGCCGGCGGTCTGCGGGGGATGCTGCTGCCGTACGGCGGTGACACGTACGGGCGGGGCCCGGACCTGGCCCAGTTCGGGTCGGACGCCGCGTTCTCCGGCGAGCAGGCGAACCTGCTGCGCAAGGAGTCGATCAAGGACCTGCCGCGGTCGCAGCGACGGCAGCTGGAGCGGGAGCTCGAC
Source organism: Streptomyces sp. NPDC007157 (assembly GCF_040634235.1). Classification (NCBI taxonomy): domain Bacteria; kingdom Bacillati; phylum Actinomycetota; class Actinomycetes; order Kitasatosporales; family Streptomycetaceae; genus Streptomyces; species Streptomyces sp. NPDC007157. Next base: position 22,997 of record NZ_JBEYFE010000047.1, on the reverse strand, counting down.
CGGAACCCGGTCAAGGCCTTGGCGATGCGCAGCTACGTGAACACGGCCGTGGCGCCGGGCGACGAGTACACGATGGAGATCGTGCTGGCCCAGATGGGGAACGAGCGGACGGTCCGTTCCATGGCGACCGTCCGGCAGGAGCTCCTCGACACGCTCAAGGTGTTCCGGAAGGGGCCGGAGATCAAGGGGTACAAGGACTCGACCTCCTGCATCCTGCCGCCGGCCGACCCGGCCGAGAAGCTCGACACGATGTTCTGCACCGGCTACGTGGGCGACGTCCTGGTCACCGCCACGGCGACCGCGGGCAAGCCGCTGGACAAGAAGAGCGCGGCCGATATGCTCCGCGCGCAGCTCGACCGCATCAAGGAGCCGGGGGCGTCGGTATGACCATCAACGAACCGGAGCAGGTCGTGTCGGCGGCGGACGAGAGGGTCGCCGCACCGGAGGCCGGGGAGGTCTCGGCATCGCCGGTGACCACCGCCGGGGCGGCGCCCCGCGACGGCGGAGAAGGGATCGGCAGCGGCGCAGCCCAGGGAGCGGGCGGCCGGCCCGAAGGCAGCACCACGCAAGCCGGAAGCGCCGAAGGCGCCGGTCCGGAGGCCGCGGGTCTCGGTGTGGGCGGCGAGGGCGGCGGTGCGCCAGGTGCGGCGGGCGAGGGTGCCGGTGTGCCTGCCGAAGGCGTCGGCGTGGCGGCGGGGGAAGGGGACGGCGGGCGCCGGGCGGGGAAGCTCGGGGGCGTGCTTCGGTGGGTTTCCGCCGTGGTCGTCTTCGCCGTCGTCGGGGCCGGCACGGCCTACGGTGTCACCCGGGCCGACCGGACCGACGTACCCGGCCTCGGCACGCACTCCGACGGGCGCTGGACGTATCCCGCCCTCGTGCGGCCGCCGCTGCCGTCCGGGAAGCCGGGGTCGAACGACAACGCTCGCAATCCGGCCGGGACCCACTTCGCCGACCTGCGGAAACTCGTTCTCCCCGGTCCGGCGGGCGCCACCGCCGACGCGGCGCTCAAGGGGACGGACGGCTGGCTGCCGACCGGGACGTTCCTCGCGGAGTTCACCGCGTCGGACCGCGTCGGACTGCGCCAGAAGCTCGTCGACCACGGCCTGCGGCACATCACCGCGCGCGGCTGGACCACCCCCGACGGCACGCACACCCGGATCTACCTCCTCCAGTTCGACACGGCCGCCGTCGCGGAGGAGATGCTCAACCACCAGCTCATAAGCTACTCGGCGCCGGCCTACGCACTGCGCGACGGCGACCAGTACGAACTCGACCAGAAGTTCCCGGACAAGGCCCGCGCGGACGACGTCCTGATGATCCCGTACACGGAGCTGAAGCCGTACGGCGCCAAGCAGGTCCGGCAGGCCTACCTGGCCACCGGCGACACCGTCGGCGTGATCGTCCAGTCCCGGAAGGGCGGCGCGCTCGCCGTCCCCTTCCGGCAGACGGTGACCCTCCAGGGCGAACTGCTCGACTGACCTCGCCAAGAGCCCCGGGCCCCGTCCGCGTAAGCTGGGGCCCGGCTCTTGTACGTACGCCCACCCCCGCTCAAGGAGCACCCGTGGAGATCTTCTTCGAAACCCTGCTGGTCCTGGTCTGCGTCGGCGTCATCGCCTTCGCCGGACTGACCGTGAAGAAGCTGTACCAGGGCCAGCGCTGATCCTCTCCGTCTAGGAACCGCCGTCATGATCGAGATTCCGTCCGACCTGCACAAGGACCTGGTCCCGCTCGCCTTCCTGCTGGGCAAGTGGGCCGGTGCGGGCGTCCACGACTTCCCGGGCTCGGAGAAGTGCAACTTCGGCCAGGAGGCCACCTTCAGCCACGACGGGCGTGACTTCCTGGAGTACCACTCCCAGACCTGGGTGCTGGACAACGACGGGAACAAGGTCCGCCCGCTGGAGACCGAGCACGGCTTCTGGCGCATCGACGCCAACCGCAGGGTCGAGGTCACCATGACCCGCGACGACGGTGTGATCGAGATCTGGTACGGCGAGATGGCCGACAAGAAGCCCCAGATCGACCTGGTCACGGACGCCGTGGCCCGCACCGCCGCCTCCGCCCCGTACAGCGGTGGCAAGCGCCTGTACGGCTACGTCAAGAGCGACCTGATGTGGGTGGGGGAGAAGCAGACCCCCGAGGTCGAGCTGCGTCCGTACATGTCCGCGCACCTGAAGAAGGTCGTCACCCCGGAAGAAGTCGAACGCTGGGCCAAGGCCCTCCCCAGCGACATGCCGGACGACGGCATCGCCTTCTTCAAGTAGGCGCCCGGCCGAGCCGTGACCCGGCCCGGCCCGCCCTAGACTTGGGTGTGTGGTGAGCACCGACTGGAAGAGCGACCTAAGGCAGCGCGGCTACCGGCTGACGCCGCAGCGGCAACTCGTGCTCGAAGCAGTGGACACACTTGAGCACGCGACCCCCGACGCCATCCTCGGTGAGGTGAGGAAGACCGCGTCGGGGGTCAACATCTCCACGGTCTACCGGACCCTGGAGCTCCTGGAGGAGCTGGGGCTGGTCAGCCATGCCCATCTCGGGCACGGGGCGCCGACGTACCACCTCGCCGACCGGCACCATCACATCCATCTGGTCTGCCGCGACTGCGAGAACGTGATCGAGGCGGATGTGACGGTCGCCGCGGAGTTCACCGCCAAGCTGCGGCAGGAGTTCGGCTTCGAGACCGACATGAAGCACTTCGCGATCTTCGGCCGCTGCCAGGACTGCGCACGCAAGAGAACCAAGGCCGCAGCCGTCCAGACTTCAATTACCGAGTCGTAGGCTTACTCATATGAAGAGCCCCCTGCTGACCCTGCCCGGCGCCGTGCCCGCCGAGGGCGTGGACGAAGGCGTCGCCGCCCACTACGGCGACCTGTTCCGCGAGCAGCGCGCCCTCGCCGACGGCGCCGGTTTCGTGGACCTCTCGCACCGCGGTGTCGTCACCGTCACCGGCGAGGACCGGCTCGGCTGGCTGCACCTCCTGCTCACCCAGCACGTCAGCGAGCTGCCCGTCGGCGAGGCCACCGAGGCGCTGGTCCTCTCCGCGCACGGCCACATCGAACACGCGCTGTACCTGGTCGACGACGGCACGACGGTCTGGGCCCATGTGGAGCCCGGCACCGCGGAGGCGCTGATCGCCTACCTGGAGTCGATGAAGTTCTTCTACCGGGTGGAAGTCGCCGACCGGACCGGCGAATTCGCCGTCGTGCACCTCCCGGCCGGCTCGATCGCCGAACCCCCGGAGGGTGCCGTCGTACGCGAGACGGCGTACGGCCGTGATCTCTTCCTGCCCCGCGCGGACCTGGAGTCGTACGCGGAGAAGGCGGGCCCGGCGGCCGGCCTCCTCGCCTACGAGGCCCTCCGGGTGGAGAACCACCGCCCCCGGCTCGGCTTCGAGACCGACCACCGCACCATCCCGCACGAGCTGGGCTGGATCGGTACCGCGGTGCATCTGCAGAAGGGCTGCTACCGGGGCCAGGAGACCGTGGCCCGGGTGCAGAACCTCGGCAAGCCGCCGCGGCGCCTGGTCTTCCTGCACCTGGACGGCAGCGATGTGCACCTGCCGCCGCCCGGCACGGAGATCCGGCTGGCCGACGACGGCGAGGACGGCCGCAGGATCGGCGTCGTGACGACGTCGGCACGCCACCACGAACTGGGGCCGGTGGCCCTGGCACTGGTCAAGCGCAACGTCCCGGTGGACGCCCGGCTGGTCGCGGGAGACACGGCCGCGGCACAGGAAGTGATCGTCGAACCGTAAGCCGGACAGTGAGCCGGCCGGACAGTGAGCGGCCGGACAGCGAGCCGGACCGTAGGCGGTCGGGATCCCCGGGGAATGCCCTGCATCCCCCGGGATTCCCGCAAGCACCCTGCGGGATATGCCGTTGACACTCCATAATTGGCAACGGGCAGCGACTTCCTGAACACGGTGTGCACGTGTTCGACCCATCGGTCGACGTGCCCCCGGGGGAGGCGCCTTGACACCGCAGGAGGAGTTCGCCGAGGCCCTGCGCGTGCGCCGGGAGGCCGCCGAACTCTCTCTCGCCGAGCTGGCCAGACGGGTCCACTACAGCAAGAGCTACCTCAGCCGGGTGGAGAACGGCCTGCGGCCGCCCGGCCGGCTGCTGGCCGAGCGCTGTGACGCCGCCCTGCGGGCCGACGGCGCCCTGCTCGCCCTGCTGCCGCCCGGACCCGAGCCGCACGAGCGACGGGACGCCGGAGGGGCTGGAGGTGCCGGAGGGGCTGGAGGTGCCGGAGGGGCTGGAGGTGCCGGAGGGGACCGAGGGGCCGGGGCCGACCGGCCCGTACGCCGTCCCCGTCCCGACCCGGCGCCGCCCGCCCGGCCGGGCCCCAGCGGCTACGGCGCCGAGTTCGACCAGCACATCCGGCGCGGCGACACCCGCCACCTCCTCGGCGAGATGTACGAGGCGGGCCGGCACTACCAGGCCGCCTACGAGGCCGCCGGCGGCGACGAACAGGCCCGCGCCCACGCCGTCGTCCGCAGTGCCCGCCGCTGGTCGGACCCCGGCCAGGTCGACCGCGACCTGCTCTTCCGCATCGACGCCTGCCTGGCCGCGCTGGCGGACCGCGAGGACGCCCCCGCCGTGGAACTGCGCCTCCAACTCACCGCCCACCGGGCCAAGAAGCTCGCCATGGCCATCGGCTACGACACCGCGATGACCGGCGCCGAACCCCGCACCGGCGCCCGGCTGGCCCGCCAGACCCTCGCGGAGCTGCGCGAACTCGGCCGCCGGACCCCCGGCCTGATCGGCGACGAGGCCCGCTGCGAGGTACTGACCGAGACCCGCTGGGCCCTGTACGACTTCGCCCCGGCCCGCGAACTGCTCGCCCTCTCCAGCGAACTCCGCGACCTCGCCGTACGCTCCCACTCCGCCTACTTCCAGGGCGAGGCCCTGGTCGCCCTGGCCATCGACCAGCTCCGCACCGGCCGGGTGCCCGCCGCCGAGGCGACCATCAACGTCCACCGCGAGTACGCCGCCCGGCACCGCAGCCGGCTCGCCCACTGGCAGCAGCGCACCCTGGACGCCCTGATGAGCCTGTGGCGCGGTGAGTTCGCCGCCGCCGCGCGGTGGATCCTCGGGGAGGCCGGGGAGGTGGCGGCCGCGATGGAGGGCGGGCTGTCGATGCCCGCCGACACCCTCGGCCAGACCGTCCTCGGCCAGGAGTTCTGGCTGCGGCACGAACAGGGCCGGCTGGCCGAGCTGTTCGCCTCCCCGCGCATGGCCGGCGTGCAGCAGCGCGGCTACTTCCCGGTGTGGCGGGCGGGCCTGGCCCTGGCCCTGTGCGAGACCGGACGGTACGAACAGGCCGTGGACCAGTTACGGGCGTTCGCCGCCGACACCGACGGGTTCACCCGGTTCCCGCCGAGCGGCTGGGCCCTGCCCACCGCCGCGGTCCTCGCCCAGGTCTGCGCCGAACTGGCCGAGCGCACCGACCGCCGCGGCGAACTGGCGGCGTACGTCCCGCCGCTGCGCGCCCTCCTCGACGCGCACGGCGACGAAGTCGTCCTGGCCGGCTGGCCCACCGTCCTGCTGGGCCCCGCCGCCCGCTTCAGCGCGCTGCTCGCCCTGGTCGCCGGTGAACCGGAGACGGCCCTCGGGCACCTGGGCCGGGCCGTGCGGCTCGCCCAGCGCTATCCGGCCCAGATGGCCCGGCTCCGCCTCGACGAGGCCCGCGCCCGGATCCGCACCGGCTCCCCGACCGCCCGGGACACCGCCCACGACCTGGCCAGGACCGCGCTCGGCACGGCGGAGGAACTCGGCATGGCGGGTCTGGCCCGCGCCTGCCGGGAACTGCTCACATCTCCAGCAGAACGGTGAACGGCCCGTCGTTCGTCAGCGATACCCGCATCTGCGCCCCGAAACGCCCGGTGGCCACGGTCGCCCCCAGAGCCCGCAGCTGCGCCACGACCTCCTCGACCAGCGGCTCGGCCACCTCGCCCGGCGCCGCCGCGTTCCACGTCGGCCGCCGCCCCTTGCGCGCATCGCCGTACAGCGTGAACTGGCTGATCACCAACAGCGGCGCGTCGATGTCACTGCAGGACTTCTCGTCGGCCAGCATCCGGATCGACCAGAGTTTCCGGGCCAGTTGGGCCGCCTTCTCCTTGGTGTCGCCGTGGGTCACGCCCACGAGCACACACAGCCCCTCGCCCTCGATCGCGCCGACCGTCTCGCCATCCACGACGACATCGGCTCCGTCCACCCGCTGAACCACAGCTCGCATGCGGACCATCATGCCCGGTGCCCCGGCGGCCCCCGCGAGGGGTCCATTATTGATCCTTAACCTCACATCTAGGGCCGTTCGGGGGCACTCGGTCACATTGCGGCCACTTGGGGTGGCACCATGCTTCCACACGCCGGTCGAGGGGACGGTAGAGGCGTATGAGCACACCGAGTACCGGGCGACTGAAGGTGCAGGGCACGCAGAGCGCGCAGAGCCTGCCCCGGCCGCCCGCACAGCGCGGCGAGGGCATCGCCCTGCCCGCGGAGCCGCCCGAGCACGACCTGACCCGCCTGAGCCTGCCCGAACTGCGCGTCCTGCGTCGGGACGCGCAACGCGACGAGGCAGACCTCAGCTATGTACGACGGCTGCTCCAGGGCCGTATCGACATCCTCCGGGCGGAACTGGCCCGGCGCTCCCCGGCGGGCGCGGCCGCCGTCGTGGACCGCCTCCCGGAGATCCTGACCGACGCCCCGGCCCGCCACCGCTCCTCGGCCCGCCACGTCACCCTGGGCACCCCGCACAACGAGGAGTACGACCGGCTGGCCGCCGACATGCTGGCAGAGGTGGAACTCTCCGACCTCCAGGCCCGCACGGACACCGAACTGACGACGGCGATGGGCCGCCTGGTCCGCTACGAGCAGGAGGTGTCGAGACGACGACAGCGCCTGCAGCGGACGGCCGACGACTCGAGTGGGGAGATCACCCGCAGGTACCGGGAGGGCGAAGCCCAGGTCGACGACCTACTGACGTGAGCCGCGGCGGCCCCTTCAGGGGCGCGAGGAACCGCTCGATCGGCCCCCACGCGCCCGCGCCCGAAAATAGAACTGCACCACCCCGATCGAACACCTACCGTGCTGTCATGAATGACGCCGTCGAAGTCCGCCCGATCACCGAACCCGAGCTGGAGGACTGGCACCGGGCCCTGAAGACCGGCTTCCTGCAGCCGCCCACCCTCCCGGCCGACCAACTCGACGCCCGCCGACGGCAGTTCGTACCGGGCAGACTCCTCGGCGCCTTCGACGGCTCCCGTTGTGTGGCCACGTTCCGCTCCTTCGACCAGGAGCTCACCACCGTCGGCGGCGCGACCGTCCCCGCCGACGCCATCTCCAACGTCACGGTCACCGCCACCCACCGCCGCCGCGGCCTGCTCACCCGCATGATGAGCCAGGACCTCGCCGCGGCGAAGGAGCGCGGGGACGTGGTCGCGACCCTGATCGCCGCCGAGTACCCGATCTACGGCCGCTTCGGCTTCGGCCCGGCGACCACGCTGACGGAGTGGACGGTCGAGGTCGGGCGCACCGGTCTGGACCCCCGCTGGTCGGCCCCCGAGGACGGCGGCCGGATCGACCTCCTCGACGCCGAGGACGTCCGCAAGCTCGGTCCCGAACTGCACGAGCGGGTCCGCCGCGGCACGCCCGGCGCGATCAGCCGCAGCGAGCTGTGGTGGCAGCTGCGCACCGGCGCGGTCCGCTTCGAAAGCGACTGGAAGGAGCCGTTCCACGCGGCCTACCGGTCGGCGGAGGGTGAGGTCGAGGGGCTGGTGGCGTACGAGGTGGACGACACCTGGCACGGCAAGCAGCCGGACGAGACGGCCACCGTGAAGTGGCTGCTCGGCGCCACGCCCGCGGCCGAGCGTGCGCTGTGGCACTACCTGTGCTCGATCGACTGGATCACCAGGGTGAAGAGCGGCTGGCGGTCGCCGGACGACCTGCTGCCGCACTACCTCCCCGACCCGCGCGCCGCCCGGATCACCACTCAGGCCGACTGGCTGTGGGTGCGGATCCTGGACGTCGTACGGGCCCTGGAGACGCGAACGTACGACGTGCCGGGGTCGCTGGTCCTTGAGGTGGTGGACCGGCAGGGGCTGGCCGGCGGCCGGTTCCGGCTGGACGCCTCCCCCGAAGGGGCGTCCTGCGTCCCGACCGCCGACGTCCCCGAACTCACCCTCGACATCGCCGAGTTGGCGAGCGTCTGGCTCGGTGACCAGTCCGTGGCGCGGCTGCACGCGCTCGGCCGGGTCCAGGAAGCGCGAGTGGGCGCCGCCCGGAAGGCCGACGCCCTGCTGCGTACGTCCGGGCGTCCTTGGTGCCCGGACATCTTCTGAGACGGTCTCCTTCCGTTCGGCGACGGTTCCTGAATCACCTTGTTCACTTGTTCAGCTGTGCTCATCCGTAGCGAGCCGTTCGAGCTGTGAAGTTGTGGCTGTGCGGGTCTGCCGGTGTTCAGTTGTCGGTGTTCAGTTGTGACTGTGCTCAGGTGCGGTGCGCTGGTCGTGCATCTCGGCGGCTGCCCAGGTCGACCGGGCTCCCGGCTCCCCTCCGGAAGGGAACCCCGTCGGCCAACCACCGGGAAAGTGTGACCATGTTGCAGAAGTTGGTGGCCAACTCCACTGTACTTATCTCCGCTTGGAAGCGACTCATAACCACCTTCCCGTGAACTGCCGAAAGATGGCGGGAAGTTGTACTGTTTGTCCGTGGACCCGGAACACGTCTCCGCCAGTGGACGGGAGAGGTCGCAGCGGCCTCAGGCGTCACACCGCGCGGTGGCCGACGTGCTGCGCACCCGGATCAGGTCAGGGGTGCTGCGGCCGGGCCAGCGCATGCCCACCCAGGCCAAGCTGGCCGACGAGTTCGGCGTCGAGCGGGGGGCCGTCCGGCAGGCGCTGCGCATCCTGCAGTCGGAGCATCTGCTCACCAACGCGTCGAAGGGCGCGCCGGCGACCGTCGCCCCTGATCCGGGCCCGGTCCGGTTCGCCGTGGGCCCGGAGGCGCCGCCGCAGCCCACCATGGTGGCCCTCGCCTCCCGGATAGAGGCGGCCTTCGCGGCCCCGGAGGTGGAGATCGACGCGCTCTGTCTGACCTCGGTCTCCCTCAACCTCGCGCTCGGCGAGCCGCTGCGGCTCATCCACGCGGGGCGTCTGGAACCGGCCAAGATCGACGTGCGGGTGCTGCTGCCGAGCCGGAACATCGACCTCGCGTTCCCGACGGCGCTGGACGCCTCGGCCGAGGACGCGGTGCACAACCGCTGGCTGGCCCAGCGCAACGCCCAGGGCCAGGTGCTCCGGCACAACCTGCTGGCGCTGCGCGCCACGCACGGCATCGACGTCAGGGTCACCTTCCGGGCCCTGCCGTTCACCCCGCCGGTCAAGCTGTACCTGCTCAACGGGGTGGAGGCGCTGTTCGCGTACTACACGCTGGGGCGCCATGAGCGGGAGATCGGCCACGAGCACCTGCAGACGTACGACGCCGTGGGCACGCGGTCGATGCTCTTCGCGTTCGAGCAGGGCGCCGGCCTGCGGGACACCGCGTTCGTGGACCAGTCCAGGCGGTGGTTCGACGCCCTGTGGGAGACGATCAGTTCGGAGTTGCAGCTGACGGCCTAGCGCTCACCGGGCCGGTCCTCACAGTGCGGGACCGGTGATCAGCAGGGCGAGCAGGACCGCGCCGACGGAGCTGACCGCGGGACTCTTGGCCTTGATCCCCACGGTGAGCAACAGCAGGCCGATAATGCCGGTGGCACCGTACTTCGACTGGACCATCTGTTCGAAGCCGACGACGAAGACGGCGGAGAAGAGAGCGAGAGCGGCGGGCATGTCGGTTCCCCCATCGTCGGGAAGCAAAGCTTCCACCAACTCAATCAAGTTGGTAACCAACTCTGGTTAAGTTGTTCCCAGTTGGCTGTGACTTATAACCAATCTTCAAACAACTCCCGGTAGATGGATCAGAGTTGTAGCGTTTGGTCGTGACCCAGGAGAACGTGGCAGTGAACGCCGGCAGCACACCTCAGGAGATCGCCGACACCCTGCGGGAACGCATCCGCAAGGGCGACATCAAGGTCGGTGACCGTCTGCCCACCCAGGCCGAGCTGGCCGAGGAGTTCGGCGTGGAGCGGGGTGCCGTACGCCAGGCCATGCGGGTGCTGCAGGACTACGGTCTCCTCGCCAACGTCACCAAGGGCAGCCCGCCGCGCGTCGCCGAACCTGCTGCCCGGCCCCTCGGCGAGCCGCAGCCGACGATGGTCGGCCTCGGCCCCCGTATGACGGAGGCGTTCGCCGCCCCGCACGTCCGCATAGACGCCGCCTGCCTCACCGCCCAGAGCCTGCTCCCGGCGCTCGCCGAACCCCTGCGCCTGATCCACGAGGGCCGGATCCGCCCGGAGAGCATCGACGTCCGCGTCCTGCTGCCCGGCCGCGGCATCAACCTCGCGTTCCCGGTCCCGGTCGAGGGCGACGACGACACCGTCCACAACCGCTGGCTCGGTATGCGCAACGCCCAGGGCCAGGTCCTCCAGTACAACCTCCAGGGGCTGCGCTCCACCCACGGCATCGACGTGCGGGTCACCTTCCGGGCCCTGCCCTTCACCCCGCCGGTCAAGCTCTACCTGCTCAACGGCGCGGAGGCGCTGTTCGCGTACTACATGGTCATGCGCCGGGAGGAGCAGACCGAGTCCGGCATGCTCGACATGTACGACGCCGTGGGCTCCGAGTCCCTCCTCTTCTCCTTCGAGAAACGAGCCGGCCACCGCGACGCCGCGTTCGTGGAGCAATCGCAGAAGTGGTTCGACGCCCTCTGGGAAACCATCACCACGGACCTGACACTCTCCTAGTGACTTCTGATACGACGCAGACTGAACTGGTGGCGACCGAGAGTGAGAACCAGGCCGAAGGACTCGCGGATCTGATCAGAAGTGCCCGTGTCGTCCTCTGGGACTTCGACGGCCCGATCTGCCGTCTGTTCGCGGGACACTCGGCGGAGAGCGTGGCCGACGGCCTGGTGGAGTGGCTGGCGAGCCGGGGCCTGCGCGGCCTGGTCACGGAGACCGAGCGCGACTCCCTCGACCCGCACCTCGTGCTGCGCGCCGTGGACCGCCGGCATCCCGGCAGCGACCTGGTCGCCGAGTTGGAGGAACGACTCACCAAGGAGGAGCTACGGGCCGCGGCGACAGCGATGCCGACGGCGTATGCGGACATCCTCATCCAGACCTGGCGAGCGCGTGGCGTCCGTATGGCGGTGACGACCAACAACTCCCCCCGGGTGGTCCGCGCCTACCTCGACGACCGCGGCCTCACCCCCTGCTTCGCCCCGCACATCTACGGCCGCACCAAGGATCTGCACCGTCTCAAGCCGGACCCGCACTGCCTCAACCGTGCCCTCAACGCGATGGGCGCCGCCCCCGCCGCGGCCCTGATGATCGGCGACTCCCCGACGGACTTCGAGGCGGCCGAGAGTGCCGGCGTCCCCTTCCTGGGCTACGCGCGTAACGCACGGAAAGCCAAGCTTTTGACCGAGGCCGGCGCGTCGTGTGTCGTGGGGTCCCTGCGTCCGCTTCTGGAGATACTCCGGCACTAGCCGGCACCGAGCGGGTCCGCCTGCCCGGTGACCGGGCGGCCCCGCGTCCGCGCCGCCATGCCGCCAGCACGCCGATCAGACCGGATACGGAAACAGCCAGTTGGAACAGGTCGTCGATCCGAACCGTGACGCCGAGTACCCGTAACTCCATGGTGCCCGCCCCCTGCAAGCTCTGGTCGACCGTGCAGCACCCGGCCCTTCTTGCCTGGTTGCCGGTCAATATCAGGCATGCCCAGGCAAGTTGATCCGTTAACCGGTCGGCCCGCACCGTTTCCTGACTGACCGGATGGTGTTTGCGGAGCGGCGGTGAGCGGAACGTTCGCTGTATGGCGGGCAGGCAGGCACATGACGGTGGTGGCAAGGCTTTCCGGCAGGTTTCCGAGGCGCTGCGGGCCCGGATGGTCGACGGGACGTACCAGTTGGGTGCCGAGCTGCCCGCGCAGGGCAGGCTCGCCAAGGAGTTCGGGGTGTCCCGTGACACCGTGCAGCGGGTGGTGCGCGAACTCGGCAACGAGGGGTGGATCGAATCCCGCCAGGGCAGCCCGGCGCGGGTCGTCAAGGTCCAGCGGGTGCAGTCCACCACGGCCAAGGCCACCAGGTCACGGCAGGTGATGATGCTGGGGCCGTTGATCAGCGAGGCGTTCGAACAGCCCGAAGTCACCCTGGACGTCTTCACGTTGACCTCGGAGTCCCTCGACACCCACATCCGGCTCCAGGCGGAGCGGATCCGGGCCGGGGCCATCGCCCCCGCCGGCATCGTCGTGCGGATGCTGCTGCCTGACCCTCAGCTCGACCTGCCGTATCCCGTGATCAGGCATGACAAGAGCGATCCGCGTCTGAGGGACCGGTTGCGCGCCATCACCGACCGGCACACGGAATCGCTGCGTACCGCACTCCGGGACCTGCAGGCCGAACGGTTCGTGCCGTCCGTCGACGTCCAGGTCAGGCATGTGCGGCTGGTTCCGGCCTTCAAGCTCTACGTCATCAACGGCACAGAGGTGCTGCACGGCCTGTACGAGGTCGTCGAACGGCCCATCATCCTGGACACGGGCGAGGAGATCGACGCGCTCGACGTGCTGGGACTGGGCGCCATGCTGACGCACCACGTCAAGGACGCCGACCCGAACTCGCCGGGATCGGTCTTCGTGCTGAAGATGCGGTCGTGGTTCGAGTCCGTCTGGGACCTTCTCGCCGAGTAGGTCGCCAAGTAGGTCGTCGAGGGAAAAAGGGTGGGGGGCAAGCGCGGTGCGCTAGCATGCCCGCATTGTGTGAGCAACCGCTCCGGTTCCTACGTATGAGAAGGTCAAGCACACCGATCTCAGAACGACCTGACGCAGCGGGGCACCAAACCCACCCGTTGTGGCTACTCGATTGCGCCTCTGGTCGTGCGGGCAGTCAGCCGCGTTTACCGTTTGCCGTACTTTCCAGCCAGCGCTAGCAATTCCGGAGCGGCCAGTGGGCGCATCTTCCGTTCCCTCAATTTCGATCGGGGAACGCGCCAAACCCGGCACAGGTGATGCGCTTTATGAGCACATCGTGCGCCCTGCCATGCGGCACGGCAAGGCCCACAGCGGGTATCACAACAAGAACTACGTTCTGCCGTTGACCGGCCCCATGGCCCAGTTGCTGAACCGTGAGCCCGGCATGTCGGCGACGGTGCGCGTCCGGCGTGCCGACGCGCTGCCGGTGGTGATCAGGACCTGGCAGAACGAGGCCGAGATCCTCAGGGCCGTCCGGGCCGCGCTGCCGCACGTGCCGGAATGTCTCTTCGAGGGAAATGGGTTCGCCATCCACAGCTATGTGGAAGGAGTGCCGCTGTCCAGCGTCTGTGGCAACGGCAAACCCGTCGACACCCTGCTCATCGGGGAGATCGCCCAACTCCTGGCCCAGATGGCCCAGGTGCGACGAGGCACCCTGCCGGGCCTGCCGGCCTCCTGGCCCAGTAACGGCCAGGACAGCCAGGGCTTTCTGCAGACGCTGGCGCACTGCGCGGACCAGCAGATCCGGCGGGCCAACCTGCATGCGTTCGGCGGGCTGTTCGCGGCCCTCGGCATTCCGGAGGACGCCCTCACCAGGTTCGCGGAGCGGGTTCCGGTGATGGCCCGGCGGCCGTACAGCCTGCTCCACGCCGACCTGCACCGGGACAACCTGATCGTCACCTACGGAGGTCATCCGTCGCTCATCTGCGTCGACTGGGAGCTCGCCACCTACGGCGATCCCCTCCATGACCTGGCGACCCACCTGGTGCGCATGCAGTATCCCGGTGACCAGTGGTCCGAGGTGATCGAGACCTGGGTCCGCGCCATGGAGGGCACCCGGCCCGGAGCCGTCAACGGCGTGTCCAAGGATCTGCGCCACTACGTCGCCTTCGAGCAGGCGCAGTCCGTGTATCCGGACGTCATGCGGGCCGCGACATCGCTGGACGAATCGTTCGACCAGAAGGGCCTGGACGAGGCAACGGTGGTGGTGCGCCGTGCCCTGGCCGCCGCCCAGGCGCCGCTGCGGCTGCGGCACCTGCCCGGCGAGGCCGAGATCGAACGCGTTCTGTTCCGGTGGCGGATTTCCCGGGGAGAGGCACGCAAGGGGCTTTTCTCAAGTTTCGTCACCGTGCCCTGGACACCGGACAAACGTGTTCCCGAACGCCCGGACTTTCCTTATCTGGCAGTTCAGGGAGCATTGCACGCCGAGGGTGCGGCCCCGGCCGGCCGGGTGTTCAAGGGGACCGGTCACCTGAATTCCGTGGTACGGGTGCCCGGCATCGATTTCCCTGTCGTGGTGCGCCGCAAAGTGAAGAACGTTTTCCGGCGCGAACGCAGTTTTCTCAGCGAGCACGCCGTACTCAAGGCCATCGAGACCTCACGGGTTTCGGTGGCGGCACCGCGAATCCTGGCCCTGGGCGAGAGCTACCCCGGTAAGTACCGGAAAGACAGCTTCGCCATTCACACCTACGAAGGGCCGCTCGACATCGACAGGCCGCCCAACCATCCGGTGCACGGCCTGCTGCCGCACGAAGCGGATCGGCTGGTCGACCAGCTCTGTGCGCTGAAGGGCGTCGACTACACCAAGCTCGACCCGGCTGCCGGAGCGGCAGGCTACAGCTTCTACAGCTATCTGAGTGACCAGCTCGTCCTCCTGGTAGGGGGCCTGCCCAAGGAATCGCAGCAACTCGCCAGGCAACTCGGCCTGCCGGATGCCGAACGGCTCCGGCAGATACTGGCCCGACACCGGGTGAGCGATCGCGAACCGACCCTCCTGCACGGCGACCTGAATCCCTGGAACCTCGTGCGGCGGGACGACGCCCTGGCGTTGACCATCATCGACTGGGAGATGGCGATCGTGGGCGACCCCCTGTACGACCTGGTGCGGCACATGCATCTCACCCCGACCCGGCCGGAGATCCGCGATCGGATGTTCCGCCGCTGGGAGCGCCTGCTGCCGGACACCCACACCCGTGCCTGGCAACAGGACTGGCGGGTCTACCGGTGGATCGAGATCGTCCGCTCGGCCTACGTGGACCTGGACCGGCTGGTCACCGGAGCGAGCCTGGACGCCCCCAACGTCCGCCGGGCCGTGGACTCGTACGCCATGACACTGGCGGCGGCGATCGGTTCCCTGGGCCTGCCGGCCCGGGCAACGGCGAATCCCCATCTTGCCCGTGCCCTGGCATAGGTGGACCATGGCGGAACCGAATACCGGTCTGCCCACGGGTCTGTGGCGCCGGCGGGGCAGTGCTGCGCGGAGGGGGCGTGCATGTCCGGGCGGAGCGACGGTTCGGCGGACGGGACCGGGGGGTCCCGGCTGAGGCGGTTTCAGGAGCGGGTCGAGCCGGCGGTGACCCGTGTCCTGCTGTTCGGCATCTTCGTCACCGGCCTCACGGCCCAGTTCGTGAAGCCGGTCGGCGACGCCCTGCAGGGCAAGGCCTATCTCGGCGGCGCGCTTCTGAGCCTGGTCGGATACGTCCTGTACGACCAGCTGAAGGAGCTGACGTCGTCGGTCCGTGCCCCGACCCGGGCCTTGGTGAACTCCAGCCAGCTGGGAAGTTTCGTCGGCCAGGCCTTCGAGGCGCGAAGGGTGGAGATCAGCTTTCTCGGCTACACGGGCGAGACGCTCTACGCGAGTCTGTATCACCGCCTGGAGGACCTTTTCGACCGCCCCGGCCCCACGCGCAGGGTGCTGATCCGCATGCTGGTCCCGGACTTCGGGCAGCCGATGACCGTTCCCTCCAAGGTGGGGGACCGGGACATGCCCGTGGACGACCCCGACTTCCGCAAGCGCATGGAGCAGCGATGCCGCGAGTACGACGGCATACTCTCCGACCTCGCGGAACGGCTCACGGAGGCCGGCCGGGTGCGGGTCGAGTGCGAATACCGCCTCTATCCCGGCATCCCGCGCGACAAGATCTGCATATTCAACAGGCAGCAGGTGCTGCACGGGCTCTATGACCTGTCCGTGCGGATGCGGCTGAACCACCTGAGCGACGAGTACTACGACCCCAAGGGCTACCGGACCGACCTGAACGTGTGGTCCCGGGAGGGTGCGGCGGAGGAGGCCGTGGCGACCTGGACCAAACACTTCGACGACCTGTGGTTCCTTGCCAAGCGCCCGCACTGGCGTCAGGGGACGTCGGCCTGAGCCGTCGCTGCGTAGGCTCGCCCCATGGGTGAGACGGGCCTGCGTGAGCGCAAGAAGCGGCGGATGTACGAGGACGTGTCGGACATCGCCGTACGGCTGTTCCTGGCGAAGGGGTTCGACGCGGTGTCGGTCGCCGAGGTGGCGGCCGCGGCCGGTATCTCCAAGCCGACGCTGTTCCGGTACTTCCCGGTCAAGGAGGACCTGGTCCTGCACCGGATCGCCGACCACGAGACGGAGGCCGCGCGGCTGGTCGCGGGGGCCGAGTCCCCGGTCGGCGTGCTGAGGGCGCACTTCCTGGACGGCCTCCGCCGCAACGACCCGATCACCGGGCTCAACGACCACCCCCAGATCCTCGCCTTCCACACCCTCCTCAACAGCACCGCCACCCTCGTCGCCCGCCAGCACACCTATCTGGAACGGTCCGAGGCCGCGCTCGCCGAGGCCCTCGGAGGCACCCTGGACGCCCGGCTGGCCGCCGGCCAGATCATCGCCGTACAGCGGATCCTCGCGCAGGACAACTGGCGGCGGATCGCGGCCGGAGAGCGGGTCGAGGAGGTGCGGGAGGACGCGGTGCGGGCGGCGGAGCGGGCCTTCGGGCGGCTGGAACGGGCTCTGTCCGATCACCCCGGTTAAAAATTTAACCGGGTTACGTTTTCTCGTCTACGCTGTTCCCCATGCAGCAGGAACCCGCCCAGCAGGAACCGGCTCAGCAGGAACCGGCTCAGCAGGAACCCGCCCAGCGTGAACTCGACCGGGAACGCGCCTACCACGACACCTGCCGAGCCGCCTTCGCCCGCATGGTCGAAGGCGCCGCCGAGCACGTCGTCACCGGCGAGGACGTCTCCGCCTCCGGCGCCGACGCCGAGGTCCTCGGGTACCGGCTGCGCAGCCGGGCCAAGGAGATGCGCGAACTGCCTCAGGGCCCGCTGTTCTTCGGCAAGCTGGACTTCGACTCCGGCGAGCACGCCGGACAGAGCTACCGCATCGGCCGACTGCGGATCAGCGCGGAACCGACCGCCCCGCCCCTGGTCGTCGACTGGCGGGCGCCCGTCTCCCGGGCCTTCTACCAGGCCGGCCCCGACGAACCGCAGGGCGTCGCGGTACGGCGCCGGTTCGGCTGGGCCCCGGGCGGCCACGGCGACTCCGCCGACCTCACCGGCTGGGAGGACGAGCGGCTGACCGCGGGCGAGGCCGGCCCCGGCACCCTCCTCGCCCGGGAGATCGAACGGCCCCGCGTCGGCCCCATGCGGGACATCGCCGCCACCATCCAGCCCGACCAGGACGACCTGGTACGCGCCGACCTCACCGCCTCCGTCTGCGTCCAGGGCGCCCCGGGCACCGGCAAGACCGCCGTCGGCCTGCACCGCGCCGCCTACCTCCTCTACACCCACCCCCAGCGCGTCCGCCGCTCCGGCCTGCTGATCCTCGGCCCCAACCGCACCTTCCTCTCCTACATCTCCGAGGTGCTGCCGGCGCTGGGCGAGACCGGCGTACGCCAGACCACCCTCCACGAGGAGATCGCCCGCCACCCGGCCACCGGCACCGACTCCGCCCGCGCCGCCGCCCTCAAGCACGACCCCCGGATGGCCGAGGTCCTGCGCCGCGCCCTGTACGCCCACGTGTCCACGGAGGCCGTCCACCCTCTCTCCCTCTCCGACGGCACCTACACCTGGCGGGTGTCCGCCGCCGCGCTGACCGAGATCGTCGCGGCGGTACGGCGCGAGGAACTGCCGTACGCCGTCGGGCGCGAGCGGGTGCGGGGGCGGGCGATGCGGGCCGTACAGCTCCAGGCCGAACGGCGGGCCGGGCCGCAGCCGGCCGCCTGGACCCGCCGCCTGGAACGGTCGCGGGCCATGAGCGCCTGCCTCGACACCGTCTGGCCGAAGGTCCGCCCGGAGGAGGTGCTGGCCGAACTCCTCACGGACGCCGAGGTGCTGGCGCGGGCGGCCGAGGGCCTCCTCGATCCCGACGAGCAGCAGGCGTTGCGCTGGCCCCGCCCGCCACGCTCGTACAAGTCCGCCCGCTGGTCACCCGCCGACCTGGTCCTCCTCGACGAGGTCGCCGGGCTCGTCGAACACCCCGAGGGCTACGGCCATGTCGTCGTCGACGAGGCCCAGGACCTGTCTCCCATGGAGTGCCGGGCGATCGCCCGCCGGGCCGTCTTCGGCTCGCTCACCGTCCTCGGTGACCTGGCCCAGGCCACCACGCCCTGGTCGGCGCGGAGCTGGGACGCCGTACTGCGCCACCTGGGCAAGCCGGACGCGAGGGTCGTCCCGCTCACCACCGGGTTCCGCGTCCCGGCGGCGGTCGTGGACCTGACGAACCGGCTGCTCGAACGGCTGGACACGGACGTGCCCCCGGCCCGGTCCCACCGCGCCGACGGGGAGCTGACCATCCGTCCGACGCGGGACGTGCGGGCCACCACGGTCACCGCGGTACGGGAGGCCCTGGCCCGCGAGGGATCGGTGGGCGTCCTGGCGGCGGACGCACAGGTCGCCGACGTACGCGCCGCGCTCACCGCCGCGGGCATCGAACCGGCGGCGGCGGACCAGCTCGGCGCCAGGGTGGCCGTGGTCCCGGCGAGTCTGGTCAAGGGCCTGGAGTACGACCATGTGGTGGCGGTGGAACCGGCGGCGGTGGCGGAGGGCGAGGAACGCGGGCTGCACCGGCTGTACGTGGTGCTGACCCGGGCGGTGACCAGGCTGGACGTGGTGCACGCGAGGCCGCTGCCGTTCTGAGGGATCCTGTCCCCGATGATTCTCTTCCTGGACATCGACGGCACCCTCATCCCCTTCGGTGCCCCGGCGGGGCACCCGTACCCCGCCTACGAGACGGCCCACGCCCCCTTGAACCCGCTGGTCACCCGCATCGACCCGGCGCTGGGCCCGCGGCTGGCCGCACTCGGCTGCCAGCTCGTCTGGGCCACCACCTGGATGGACGACGCGAACGCCTGCGTCGCCCCGTGGCTGGGTCTGCCCCCGCTGCCCGTCGTGGAGTGGCCGGACGAGGACGAGCCGCCCGCCCTGCTGCACTGGAAGACGCGGCCGCTGGTGGAGTGGGCGGGGGAGCGGCCGTTCATCTGGATCGACGACGAGATCACCGAGGCCGACCGCGCCTGGGTCGCCACCCACCATCACGGCCCGGCCCTGCTCCACCGCGTCGCCCACGAGTTCGGCCTGACACCGGCGGACCTCGGCGCCCTGGAATCCTGGCTGACGACACACGGCTGACGGTCCGTGGATGGCGGGGGCGTGGATGGCGGCGGTCTGGATGGCGGGGGCGTGGATGGCGGGGGCGTGGATGGCGGAGGCACGGATGGGTGCCCGGCCCCGCGTGCGGGAAGGATCCCGACCGTGTCCGATACCCCTGCCGCTGCCGAGACCCCTGCCGAGACCTCTGCCCCTGTCGCCCTCCCGGCCGCCACCGAGGCCGCCGTCGTCCTCCTGCGGGACCTCGGTGCCGACGGGATCTCCCACCCCGGCGGGACCCTCCTCGCGCATCTCCGGCGCGTCGAGGAGCAGCTCGCCGTATGGGGTGCGCGTCCCGCTCTCCGGCTCGCGGGCCTCTGCCACGCGTTCTACGGCACCGACGGCTTCCCCACCGCGCTGTTTCCCCTGAGCCGCCGTGCCGAACTCGCCGCGGTGATCGGCGGGGAGGCCGAAGCCCTGGTGTACCTCTACGGCTCCTGCGACCGGAAGGCCACGTATCCGGCGCTGCCGGACGCCGACGCCCCGGTCCATGACCGGTTCACCGGCCGCGCCCGTGTTCCCGGCCCCCGGCCGCGCCAGGACTTCGCCGAACTGACGGCCGCCAACGAACTCGACCTCGCCGGTGTGGACCCGTCCTTCCGCGAGAAGTGGGGTCCCGGTCTCCTCACCCTGTTCACCCGCTTCCGCCCGCTGCTGAGCCAACCGGCCTGGGAGTCCTGCCAGAGCGTGCTCGGGGGGAGGCGAGCGGCGGCCCGGCTCAGTAGCCCTGGGTGATCACCTTTTCCCGCATCAGCTTCTGCATCACGCGCTGATCGGCGCCCTGCCTGGGACGTGTTGGCCGGGGCTGTCCCGCTGGGGCGAGGTTCGGCATGTGCCGGCGGGGAGCCGGGGTCAGCAGAGATGCCCTCGACGAGCCAGGATCTGGATTCCCTTCGACTCGTGTCCGTTCATGGTGGCGACCGTGATTCGGCGGGTGTCGGCGATCTCGAAGTCTGCAAGCAGGGAGGTGAACCAGTCGCTCGGGTGATGGCGGCAGACTGCGCCGTCGCCGGTTTCGAACACTCCGTAGGTGCCGTAGCGTTCCGCGAACCTGGCATAGCGGGCACGATTGCGCTCGTCGTCCTGTAGCAGCAGATCGCTGAGGTAGAGCGTTCCGCCCGGTTTGAGAACGCGGCTCAGTTCGCCGACCAGCCGTCGCTGTGCGTCGTTGCCGGGGATGCAGGTCAGCACCGCGAAGAGTATGACCACCTCGATGCTTGCGTCCGGGTGGGCCAGCATCGGCGGTGCGTCCAGTACGGCGAAGCGCATCGTGGGATGCAGGGTGTGTGCTCGGGAGATCATCCCTGGTGCGGTGTCGACGCCGGCGAGGTCGGTGAAGCCCTGCTGTTCGAGGGCTTGCATGGTCCGGCCGTAGCCGCAGCCGTAGTCCAGGATCGAGGCATGCCGGTCGGTGCCGTCCAGCCAGGGCATGTGCAGCGGATGCGTGAACGTCTTGGTCGCCGCGGCGGCGTCCCAGTAGGTGGTCTGGCTGTTGAGGTCGGACATGGCGGATACCTCCATCGCGCTCTGACACAGCGGTCGCGCTGCCACGATCTCGGATCCTGTGATCTGCCCTGACGGACAGGACATCTGCCGAGGCCCGGCCTCATCCGTGGCGACACGTTGGCACACTTTTGCAAGCGGGTGCTTGCAATTGTTAGCGAGGATGGGGCAGGGTGGAGGTATGGCATCGCTCAACGTCGGCAATCTCGGTGAGTATCTGCGCGAACAGCGGCGCAACGCGCAGCTGTCGCTCAGGCAGCTCGCCGACGCCGCCGGGGTGTCCAATCCGTACCTGAGCCAGATCGAGCGCGGGCTGCGCAAGCCGAGCGCGGAGGTGCTCCAGCAGGTCGCGAAAGCCCTGCGGATCTCCGCCGAGACGCTGTACGTCCGCGCCGGCATCCTCGACGCCGAGCGGGATCTGAACGAGGTGGAGACCCGCGCGGTCATCCTCGCCGACCCCACCCTCGACGAGCGGCAGAAGCAGGTGCTGCTCCAGATCTACGAGTCGTTCCGCAAGGAGAACGGCTTCGGGTCGGGCGAGGAGAGCGCGCGTGCCGCCGGCAGCGAGGCCGGCGATGTGCGGGGCGACGGCGTGCGGGGCGACGGCGGCGAGGCCGGCAGTGACATCGGCAGTGACGCCGACAGCGGTACCGGCAGTGATGCCGGCAGCGAGACCGATCCGGGGCGGACGGCCGGATGAGCCGGCCAAGCGCGCCGACCGCCACGCCACGGACCACAAAACCCTCAGCCGAACCTGAATCCGGGAGGACCATCACCATGGCCATCACCGACGATCTGCGCAAGACCCTCAGCGACCCGACTCCGTTCTACTTCGCCGCCGGCACCGCAGACCTCGCCCTCCAGCAGGCCAGGAAGGTCCCCGGCCTGGTCGAGCAGCTGCGGGCCGAGGCCCCGGCCCGCATCGACGCGGTCCGCAAGGCCGACCCGAAGGCCGTGCAGGAGAAGGCCGCCACCCGCGCCAAGGAGGCCGGTGCCAAGGCCAAGGAGGCGCAGGCCAGCCTCCAGGCCAGGGTCAACGACTTCATCGTCTCCCTCGACGGCGACCTCAAGAAGCTCGGCGAGTCCGCCCAGGACTTCGCGCTGCGCCAGGTCGGCGTGGCCGCCGAGTACGCCGTCAAGGCCCGCGAGACCTACGAGAAGGTCGCTGAGCACGGCGAGCAGGCCGTGAAGACCTGGCGCGGCGAGGCCGCCGACGAGATCGAGGACCTGGCCATCGCCGTCGAGGGCAAGCCCGAGCCGGTCGTGGTCAAGGCCGAGGAGAAGAAGGCGGAGCAGCCGAAGGCCGCCGAGGCCAAGCCGGTCGCGGTGAAGAAGGCCCCGACCGCCAACGCCAACGCCAACGCCAAGAAGGCCCCGGCGCCCCGCAAGGCCACCCCGGCCAAGAAGACCACCCCGCCGACCAAGTAACCGGCAGGGCGAGGGGACGCACGGGCCGGGCACTCCTCGGGTGTCCGGCCCGTTATACGGGACAGCGGGATCGGCCCAGAGGGTACGGTGGCCGCGTAGGAACAAGCCGAAACGGGTGGTGGACGTTGTGCTGATGCAGGGCTTCTCAAGCTTTCTGGGGCTGCTCTACCTCGCCATGCTGGTCCTCGCCGTGGTGGCGCTGGTCATGGCCGCGCTCTTCCGGACCGACGCGTACCGGGCCGCCGACAAGCAGAACAAGGGCTTCTGGCTGATCATCCTCGGCATCGCGGTCGCGGTGAACCTGCTGGTGCCCATGCTCTTCCTCCAGCTGGCGGGCCTGGTCGCCACGATCGTCTTCTTCGTCGACGTCCGCCCGGCCCTCAGGCAGGTCTCCGGCCGCGGCTTCGGCCGCCGAGGCGGCGGCAGCAGCAGCGACGGCCCGTACGGCCCGTACAACGGCGGCCGGTGATTCCGCGGGGCGCGCCCGCTGAGATACGCCCACAGCCCCGCGCCCCCGCGGGGCGCGGGGGGGGTGGGGGACACGGGCCCCCCCCGGGGGCGGGGCCCGCCCCAGCCGGGCGCCCCCCGCGCGGCGCCCGCCCCCCCC
>NZ_JBEYFE010000046.1:0-50042 GCF_040634235.1 Streptomyces sp. NPDC007157 | reverse complement strand
CTTCATCTGGGAGTCGAAGAACGTCACGATGCGCTCGATGAACGCCTACTACCTGCAGTCCTTCGGTGCGCCCTCGGTTTGTTGTGTCGCTATGCAGACTTACGGCTGTCCCTCGGATGAATCGCGATGTTCATCGCGCCGGAGCGCAGAACCGCCAGACGCTCCTCGAGGACCTCTTCGAGTTCCTCACGGGTGCGTCGCTCCATCAGCATGTCCCAGTGGGTACGCGCGGGCTTGGCCTTCTTCTCTTCAGGGCCGTCGCCGTCCACGAGGAGTGCCTGGGCCCCGCAGACCTTGCACTCCCACTCCGGCGGGATCTCCGCCTCGACCGAGAAGGGCATCTCGAACCGGTGCCCCTTCTCGCATGCGTACTCCACGGCCTGGCGCGGGGCCAGGTCGATACCGCGGTCCGTCTCGTAGCTGGTCACTACGAGGCGCGTACCGCGAAGAGCTCGCTCACTCATGAATCGTGCCTCCCGGGCTTGTCGCCCACAGGACAGGTGTCGCTGTCGTCGTCATCCGGTCAACGTCCGGTCGGCGGTAAAGATTCCCGTTCCGGGTCATGCGTCGCCGTCGTAGCCGCCCCTTGTTGTACCCACCAGCGCCCGGTTTGTCACATCTGCTAACAGATGTCACCCAGCGTTTCTGCATCTTTGACGCGCAGTAACGGTACGCCTGGCAGGCCAAACGCGTACACTACCGCTCTTCCGCGTTGAACGCTAAATCTTCCTGCTGGATCTTCCGTTAGACCTTCTGCGGAACCGGGTTGCCGGCCTCACCGATCGCCTGCCGCACCGGAACCCGCGCGAGCAGCGCGAACCCGATGACGAAGAAGACCACCAGCGAGATGATCGCCGAGCGGTAGCTTCCGGTGAGCTGGAAGGTGATCCCGAACAACAGAGGTCCCAGCCAGCTCATCCCCCGATCGCTCATCTCGTACGCCGCGAAGTACTCGGCTTCTTTGCCGGGCGGCACGAGATGCGAGAACAGGGAGCGGGACAGGGCCTGGCTGCCGCCGAGGACGAGACCGATGCCGGCCGCGAGGACGAAGAACCACACCGGCGCCCCAGCCGGCAGGAAGTACCCGGCCGCCAAGGTCACCGTCCACGCCACCAGCGACCCGAGGATCGTGCGCTTGGCCCCGTACCGCCTCGCGAGCCGCCCCATCGTCAGGGCGCCGGCCACCGCCAGCACCTGGACCAGCAGGACGGCCCCGATGAGCGTCGACTGGCCGAGCCCGAGCTCCTCGGAGCCGTAGACCGACGCCTGGGAGATCACCGTCTGGATGCCGTCGTTGTACACGAGGTACGCCAGCAGGAAGGACAACGTCAGCGGATGGCGGCGCATGTCCCGGACGGTCGCCGCGAGTTGACGCAGCCCGGGCGCCGTCGCCTCGGCCGCCCGGCCGCCCCGGTCGCGCAGCCGCCGTAGCGGTACCAGGGTGAAGACGCCCCACCACACCCCCGCCGCGGCCAGGCAGATACGGACCGCCTCCGTCTCGGAGAGGCCGAAGGAGTCGTGCGCGGAGTACAGGACCAGGTTGGCTATCAGCACCACGGAACCGGCCGCGTAGCCGAAGGCCCAGCCCCGGGAGGAGACCGTGTCGCGTTCCTCGGGCGGGGCGATCTGGGGGAGATAGGAGTTGTAGAGCATCAGGGCGACGGACTGGGCCGCGTTCGCCACGATCAGCAGCAGCCCGCCGAGCAGATAGCGGTCGCCGTCGAGGAAGAACATGCCCGTGGTCGCCACGGCCCCGGTGTACGCGGCCGCGCCCAGCAGCTGCTTCTTGCGGCCCGTGCGGTCGGCCACGCTGCCCACCAGGGGCATCAGCACGACCGCCAGGATCACCGACAGGGAGACCGAGTAGGCGAAGAAGGAGCCCGAGCGGACCGGGATCCCGAGCGGGTGCACATAGCCGTCCGCGTCGGCCGCGTGGTCGGCGACCGACGTGAGGTACGGGCCGAGGAACACCGTGAGCACGCTCGTCGAGTAGACCGAGCACGCCCAGTCGTAGAAATACCAGCCGCGCTGTTCGCGCCGCAGCTCGGTGACCTCGTCCGAGGCCCCCGCCCGCACGGTTTCGGTGCCCACCCGTGCCCTCGCCTTTCCCGCAGCAGTGCCGTCGCGCGTCTCAGACCCAGACGCCGCGGTCCTGCATGACCTCACGCAACGTGTCGATGTGATCGGTCATGATGCCATCGACTCCCAGGTCCAGGAGCCGGTGCATCCGCTCGGGTTCGTTGATGGTCCACACGTGGACGTGCAACCCGCGCGCGTGGGCGGCGCGGACGAAGCGGCGGTCGACGACCGGCACGCCCGACTGCGACTCGGGTACCTGCGCGGCGACCGCCGACCGGCGCACCGAGGCGGGCAGCCCCCAGGAGCGCAGCCGCAGCCCGACCACACCGCGGGTGCCGAACGAGGTGGCCAGCCGCGGCCCGGCGATGCGCTGCGCGCGCAGCACCCGCGCCTCCGAGAACGAGCCGACGCACACCCGGTCGTAGGAGTCCGTCCGGTCGATCAGGTCCAGCAGCGGCCGCAGCGCCGGCTCCGCCTTGGCGTCCACGTTCCAGCGGACGTCGGGGAACTCTTCGAGGAGTTCCTCGAAGAGGGGGAGCGGTTCGCGGCCCGCCACGCGCGCGTGCCGTACGTCCTCCCACGGCAGGTCGCCGATCCGGCCCGCCCCGTCGGTGACCCGGTCCAGGGTGTCGTCGTGGAAGGCGACGAGCCTGCCGTCCGCCGTGGCGTGCACATCGGTCTCGATGTACCGGTAGCCGAGTTCCACGGCGCGCCGGAACTGCACCACGGTGTTCTCCAGGCCGTCCGCCGCCCCGCCCCGGTGGGCGAAGGCGATGGGGCCGGGGTGGTCCAGGTACGGGTGGCGTATCAACGTGCTCACGGGCGAAGTATGGCCTGCTCCGATGACCCCTTGGCAACGACCGTGCTGCCTGCGGATGCCACCGGAACGGCGAACAGCTTCAGGAACAGCTGGGCGAGGGGCCCGATGGACACGGCGTAGAGCAGGGTCCCGACGCCGATGGTCCCGCCGAGCGCGAACCCCGTGACGACCACCGCGACCTCGATCGCCGTCCGGATCAGCCGGATCGAACGTCCGGTATGGCGGTGCAGCCCCGTCATCAGACCGTCTCGGGGGCCCGGCCCGAAGCTCGCCGCGATGTACAGCCCGGTCGCCGCGCCATTGAGTACGATCCCCGCCGCCATCAGCGGAATCCGCACGGCGAACGCGTGCGCGCCGGGGACGACGGCGAGCGTGGCGTTCATGGCGAGGCCGATGACGAACACGTTGGAGACCGTGCCGAGGCCCGGGCGCTGGCGCAGCGGGATCCACAGGAGCAGCACGGCCGCGCCCACGATGATCGACACTGTGCCGATGCTCAGCCCGATGTGCTCGGCGAGACCCTGGTGGAGCACGCCCCAGGGCTCCAGCCCCAGGCCCGCCTCGACGAGAAGCCCGGAACTCACGCCGTACAGGGTGAGCCCCGCATAGAGCTGGATCAGCCGTCGCCCGAGCCGGCCTCGCGTGGACAAGAGGTACCCCCTGCTGGTGATGGTGGACTGGTTCATGTCACTCTGTGGCTTGGGAGGAAAAGCCATCCATGGCCAATTCGGGGAAGGTGGACTGATTCTCATGGCGCAGTGGACCTCGGCGGTGGGTGCCGCGCAGCTCGGGCGGCTGCTCAACTCGCAGCAGGACCGCCCGGCCGGCCCCGGCACCCGGCGCCCGCCCGCCTACCGCGCGCTCGCCGACGGTATCCGCCTGCTGGTCCTCGAAGGACGCGTCCCGGTCGCCGCCCGGCTGCCCGCCGAGCGCGAACTGGCCCTCGCCCTGACCGTCAGCCGTACGACCGTGGCGGCGGCGTACGAGGCGCTGCGCGCGGAGGGATTCCTGGAGTCCCGGCGGGGCGCCGGCAGCTGGACCGCCGTGCCGGCGGGCAACCCGCTGCCCGCCCGCGGCCTCGAACCACTGCCGCCCGAGGCGCTCGGCTCGCTGATCGACCTGGGCTGCGCCGCCCTGCCGGCGCCCGAACCCTGGCTGACCCGCGCGGTCCAGGGCGCCCTGGAGGAACTCCCGCCGTACGCCCACACGCACGGCGACTACCCGGCCGGGCTCCCGGTCCTCCGCGCGATGATCGCGGAGCGCTACACCGCGCGTGGGATCCCCACGATGCCCGAGCAGATCATGGTCACCACCGGTGCGATGGGCGCGATCGACGCGATCTGCCATCTCTTCGGCGGCCGCGGCGAGCGCATCGCCGTCGAGTCGCCCTCGTACGCCAACATCCTCCAGTTGATGCGGGAGGCCGGCGCCCGGCTGGTCCCCGTGGCGATGGCGGAGGGCCTCACGGGCTGGGACATGGACCGCTGGCGCCAGGTCCTGCGGGAGGCGGCGCCCCGGATCGCGTATGTCGTCGCCGACTTCCACAACCCCACCGGGGCGCTCGCCGACGAGGACCAGCGCCGCCGGCTGGTCGACGCGGCCCGCTCGGCGGGCACGGTGCTGGTCGCCGACGAGACGATGAGCGAGCTGTGGCTGGACGAGGGGGTCGAGATGCCCCGCCCGGTCTGCGGCTTCGACCCGGCGGGCTCGACCGTGGTCACGGTCGGCTCCGCCAGCAAGGCGTTCTGGGCGGGCATGCGCATCGGATGGGTGCGGGCCGCTCCGGACGTCATCCGCAGCCTGGTCGCCGCGCGGGCCTACGCCGACCTGGGGACCCCGGTGCTGGAGCAGCTGGCGGTGAACTGGCTGTTCGGCACGGGGGGCTGGGAGCACGCGGTCGAGCTGCGCCGGGTCCAGGCCCGCCAGAACCGGGACGACCTGCTGACCGCGGTACGGCGGGAGCTGCCGGACTGGGAGTTCGAGGTCCCGCGGGGCGGGCTGACGTTGTGGGTCCGCGCGGGCGGGCTGTCCGGCTCGCGGCTGGCGGAAGCGGGGGAGCGGGTGGGGGTGCGGGTGCCGTCCGGGCCACGGTTCGGGGTCGACGGGGCCTTCGAGGGCTATGTGCGGCTTCCGTTCACCGTGGGGGGAGCGGTGGCGGAGGAGGCGGCGGCTCGACTGGCCGCGGCGGCGCGGTTGGTGGAGGCCGGCGCCTCCGGCGGGGGTGAGGCGCCGAGGACGTTCGTGGCGTAGGCGTCGGGTCGCTCATCGGCACGTGGGCCTCGCTGTCCGGCCGACGCGGACTGCAGCGCCCCTTCGAGGGGCGCGGGAACCGCGCGACCAGCCCCCAGCCTCCCGCAGCCGAACGACCACCGGCTGCCTCAGCCCTCGGCGACCGCCGCCTCCATCGGTACCGGCTGTTCCGTCAGTTCACTCCGCGGCGGCAACAGGTCCAGTACCGCCTGCCGGTCCGCGTCGCTCGTCGCGTCGTCGTACGGGTCCGGTGTGGCCGGTACCTGGAGCCGCAGTACCGGACCGTGGCCCAGCCGGGCATAGCCCCGGCCCGGCGGCATGTGGGCCAACGGAGTCGTGTGCGGCGGTGCCCCCAGCGCCGCCTCCAGCTCGTCCGGCAGCGCCGGCCCGAGCACGACACGCGCGCGCGTGTGCTGTCGTAGCGCCTCGCTCACCGCGTCCGTGCTGTCGAGGTGCTCGGCGACCACCACGGTGACGTTCGCCGCGCGGCCGTGCCGGAGCGGGGTCTGGAGCAGGGCCTGCGGGTCCTGGTGGCCGTTGGCCGAGGCCAGGTGGACGAAGGAGCCGGGGCGGTCCAGCAGGATCCACAGCGGGCGCCGGCAGTCGTCCGGCGGCGGATGGCCGGCCTGCCGTGCGCGGTTGAGGGCGATGAGCCGTCGTTCCGTCTCGTGCGCGGCCCATTCGAGGCTGGCCAGTGCCCCGGCAAGACCGCACTCCACGGCGAGGACCCCGTCCCGGCCGGAGAGGCACGCGTACTCGCCGGTGCCGCCACCCTCGATGATCAGCACGTCGCCGTACTGGAGTGCCTGCAGGGCGACGGAGCGCAGCAGGGTCGAGGCGCCGCTGCCGGGGCGGCCCATGACCAGCAGATGGGGTTCGGTGGACCGGGCGCCGGTGCGCCAGACGACCGGCGGGACGTCCCGCTGCTCCTCGCCGTACGCGAGCGGGAGGGTGCGCTGTACCTCGCTGGGATCGGTGAAGCCCAGGACCGTCTCGCCCGGCGCGGTGACGAACCGCTGGGCCGCGATGTCGGTGGGCAGCGGGGCCAGGGCGGTCACCGTGAGCCGGTTGCCCTCCTCGTCCCACGCGAAGTGGTATTCGCGGCCGCGCCCGGACTTCGCGGTGAGCAGGTACTCGATCCGGGCCCGGGCGTCGGGTTCGCCGTCCGGGAAGTACGCGGGGTAGCGGATCAGCAGCTGGCCGATCCGGCCGGCGTCGTCGAACTCGTGGGAGAGGAAGGCCTTCTCCCACTCCCCGCCGTGCGCGTACAGCGGCGCCGGGTCCTCGGCGGCCGAGAAGTACGGCACCAGGGCCTCGTACAGGGACTGGAGCCGCTGGGTCTGCGACTCGTCGGGGCCCTCCGGCGGGGGTGGGGTGCGGTCGCGGCCGTGCCAGGCGCTCGCCGCCATCAGGGTGATGACGGCGAGCAGGGGTCCGTACGGCACCAGGGCGACGACCAGGACGACCGAGGCCACCAGGAACAGCAGCGGGCCACGCTTGTCCTTGGGCGTCTCCGCCCACCTCTGCCGTCCGGCCGAGGCCAGTCGGCCCAGTCCGCGCGTGACGGTGATGAGCGGATGGAGGACGTCGGTGGCGTTGTCGGCGGCCGTCCGGGCCAGCTCCCTGCTCCGGGCGAGCTGCGCGGTGCCGTTGCTCAGAATGCGGGGGAGAGGGCGCCGGGCCACTGCTGTCTCCTGAAGGTGCGTAGGGACGGGAGGGGCGTCGTCAGAACTTGATGCCGCCGAGGAGGCTCGCAAGGCTCTCGCCGCCTGCCTTGATGCTCGGTGCGATGGCCGTGCTGGCGAGATAGAACCCGAAGAGTGCCGAGGCCGTGGCGTGCGACGGCTTCAGTCCGTCCTTGCGGAAGAAGAGGAAGACGACGATGCCGAGCACGATGACGCCTGAGATGGAGAGGATCATTTGAGATCTCCTGGTGTCGAAGGGGGACAGTCACCATGAGTTCTTCCAGGATCACAGCAGGTATCCATACTATTAAAGGTGTAAATGAGTGAAATTCGTCAGATTTCACTCGATCGGCGGATCATTCCTGACCCGGGCCGACCAGGTCGGACGGTGTCCGGGTGGGTCCGGGTGATCGTCCGGCGGCACTGCGGTGATCTTTACCTCGGGCGGTTCCGGTCATGTGCACCCTGAAGCCAGTACGCTGACGATTCACTCGTACGGCCGCGCGGCCCGCCCGTTGCCGTACGCTCCCCCCGTCCGCGGAAGTCCCCGCAGTACACAGGAGAGGCGGTCCGTTCGATGAGCGAAGCCCCCGACCCCGAGGTCGTGGAGCTGGCGACCAAGATCTTCGATCTGGCCCGGCAGGGGCGGACCGAGGCGCTCGTGGCGTACCTCGACGCGGGCGTTCCGGCCAACCTCACCAACGACCGCGGCGACTCCCTCGTGATGCTCGCCGCCTACCACGGGCACGCCGACGCGGTGCGCGAACTGCTCGCCCGGGGTGCCGAGGCGGACCGGATCAACGACAGAGGTCAGACCCCGCTCGCCGGAGCGGTCTTCAAGGGCGAGACAGAGGTCATCAAGGCGCTCATGGAGGCCGGCGCGGACCCCGCGGCGGGCACTCCGTCAGCCGTCGACACCGCGCGGATGTTCGGCAAGGCGGAACTTCTCGAATTGTTCGGCATCCACTGAACCAACCGTCCGACCAGCGAAAACACACAAAACGGGGGAGGCGGTACAGGGCCGCCGAAATTTCGGTCGCGGCAGGTCGAAGTGCCGAGTCATCATGACGTCGTGATTCACGGACGCGATGGCTGGGCAGGTGTTGCCGCACCGCGCGGGCCGTGATGCGGCCCGCATGGGCCACTGACGAGAGGCAGAGAGAGATGGTCTACAGCAAGCAAGAGACGGCGGGCGCTCCGACGTTGTGTCACGCGGCCAGGTAGTGCGTGTTCTCCGGTTGCGTCGACGCTTGATGTGAGGCTGTTTCCCATGTTCGATCCGGTCATAGCGCCCAGCGGTACGCTGCTCGGCCTGCTCCAGCGGGGCCGTGGCGACGGCACGCTGCACGCGCTCACCGCCCCGCGCGCCGAAGCGCTCGCGGCCCTGAACCACTGCGTGCTCCGCGACCCCCGCCACGACTGGCAGGTGGAGAACCGCTC
This sequence comes from Streptomyces sp. NPDC007157, assembly GCF_040634235.1. Lineage (NCBI taxonomy): Bacteria > Bacillati > Actinomycetota > Actinomycetes > Kitasatosporales > Streptomycetaceae > Streptomyces > Streptomyces sp. NPDC007157. Next base: position 41,768 of record NZ_JBEYFE010000046.1, on the reverse strand, counting down.
CCTTTATTACGCCCGCCTCTATCTCGACCTGAACGGCGAGCTGGACGCCATCGAGGCGCATCTCTTCGACCCCGACGACGTCCTCGACACCGAGGAATCCCGCACCGGCCTCGCGCTGGCCGTGCTCGGGCACCTCGCCTCCTACGGCAGGCGGGACGCGCTCGCACTGCTGCGCAGGTACGCCGCCACCGGCGCCAACTGGGCCTGGGCCCTGGACGAGCTGGCGCTGCGCGACGACGACGCGGGCCTGTGCGCCCTGGCCGTGCCGGTGCTCGCGCGCTTCACCACGGACGCCGAGGGCGAGGCCGAGCTGGCCGCCGCCGTGCGGGACGCCTTCGAGCCACGGCCCTGGCGGCTGTGGGCCGACGATCCCCGCGAATCGATCGCCACGCGCGTGCGTGCCGCACAGGAAACCGGCTGTTTCGACCGCTGGCAGCGGCAGATGCGACCTACCGGACCCCGTCCGGGGTGGAGCGTGCGCGCGGTCTTCGAATGGGCCCAGCAGGGCGTCGAGCGGGGTGCGGCCCTCCATGTGCCGGCCGCCCGCTGCCTGGTCGCCGTGGCCGGTCCCGAGGACCGGCCGGAGATCCTCCAGGCGGCCAAGGACGGCACCGACGGGGCCCGCTGCACCGCGTTGCGTTATCTCGCCGACAGCAACGACTCCGACGCCCTGAGCCTGATCGAGGCCGCGGTGATCGACGGCACCGCCGCCGTCGTGGAGGCCGCCGTCGACGCCTTCGAACGCATGCGCAGCATCGCCGCCGTCGACCGCGCCCGCGGCTGGGCCCGCCGGCCCGACGCCCTGGGCGCCGCCGCCGGACGGATGCTCGCCTGCCGAGGCGGCGCCCAGGACAGCGAACTCGTCCTCGCGGCCCTGCGGGAAGCCGTCCGCGGCGAAGGCCCGGACGCGCCGACCCTGTGGACCCTCGTCGACGGCACCGGACGCCTCGGCATCGCCTGCGCCGCGCCCGTCCTGCGCCACGTCTACCGCGAGACCGCCTCGTCCCATCTCCGCGGCCGCGCCGCCCGCGCCCTGGCCGCCACCGATCCCTCCTTCGCCGCCGGCTTCGCCGTCGAATGCCTCTGGGACTGCGAGGAGACCACCCGCGAGATCGCCGCCCGGCACGCCGAGACCGGTGACGCCCGGGTCGTCGAACAACTCCGCCGGCTCGCCGCCGACCCAGCCGAGGAGGACGAGGTCCAGACCGCCGTCCGCAGCCGTATCGGACCGGACACACCCGCCGTGTGAGACATCGCCACGGGGGAAGACGGCTTCAACTCGGGAACCACGGGGGATCCCGCGTACGTTCCATTCGCGGAAGACGGCCCGCCAAGTGAACGACCGGTGACCGGCGGACAGGCCGGATGTGGACGCGGTCTGGCCCGCTCGGGTGTGCAGGGCAACGCTCATGGGACGTTTAACCTTCGGAAAGATCCACTTTGACGCGGCCACGTCCAGCGCGGCGACAACACCGGTATGCGTGTCGTCATCGTGACCGAATCCTTTCCCCCCGATGTGAACGGCGTGGCCCACTGCGCGCTTCAGACCGCCCGACACCTCGTCGATCGCGGTCACGTTCCCCTCGTCGTCGCTCCGGCTCCCGCCCCCGGAAACAGGCTCGCCGCGGCTGCCGCGCCGTGCCCTGTCGTCCACGTCCCCTCCCTTCCGCTCCCGGGCTATCCCCAGGTCCGCGTGGCTCTCCCCAGCCGCAGGCTCGCCGCGGCGCTGATCGAGCACCGCACGGACGTCGTCCACCTGGCCAGTCCCTTCATCCTCGGCGTCCGCGGCATGGCCGCCGCCGCCCGGCTCGGCATCCCCGCCGTCGCCGTCTACCAGACCGACCTGGCCGGATACGCCCGGACCTATGTGGGCGCCGGCGAGGCGGCCGCCTGGCGGCGGATACGGTCCGTCCACGGCGCCGCCGACCGCACCCTCGCTCCGTCCACCGCCTCGATCGGCGACCTGGAGTCGCACGGGGTTCCCCGGGTCCAGCTGTGGCAGCGCGGCGTGGACACCGTCCGCTTCCGCCCCGAGTTCCGCGACGAGGCGCTGCGCCGCGAGATCGCACCGAACGGCGAGGTCATCGTCGGCTACGTCGGCCGCCTCGCCCCCGAGAAGCAGGTCGAACTCCTCGCCGGGGTCTGCGGCCTGGAAGGCGTCAAGGTCGTGATCGTGGGCGACGGGCCCAGCCAGGCCCACCTCACCGAGGCGCTGCCCGGCGCGGTCTTCCTCGGCCGCCGCACCGGCCACGACCTCGCGCGGATCTTCGCCTCGTTCGACGTCTTCGCGCACACCGGCCCCTTCGAGACGTTCTGCCAGACCGTCCAGGAGGCCATGGCCAGCGGTGTCCCGGTCGTCGCGCCCGCCGCCGGCGGCCCGATCGACCTGGTAGACCACGGCCGCACCGGGTTCCTGGTCCCGCCGCGCGACGCGAGCGCCGTCCGCGAGGCCGTGGCCTCCCTGGTGGCCGACCCCGCGATGCGGGCCGGCTTCGGCTCCGCCGCCCGCGCGACCGTCGAGGGCCGCACCTGGGCCGCGGTCGGCGACCAGCTGATCCAGCACTACGAGGACGTCCTCGCGGCACGCCGACCGGTGGTGGCGGCATGAGCGTCCCGTCGTCAGCACCCCTGCGCATCGTCCGGCTGGCCAACTTCGTCGCCCCGTCCTCCGGCGGCCTGCGTACCGCCCTGCGCGAACTCGGAAAGGGTTTCGTGGCCGCCGGTCACGAATCGGTCCTGATCGTGCCCGGCGAGCGCTACTCGGACCGGGTCGAGGAGCAGGGCCGGGTCATCACCCTGCCCGGCCCGGTGCTGCCCGGCACCGGCGGCTACCGCGTCCTCGTCGACAAGAAGCGCGTGCAGACCCTCCTGGAGCACCTCGCTCCGGACCGCCTGGAGGTGTCCGACCGCACCACCCTGCGCTGGACCGGCCGCTGGGCCAGACGCGCCCGGATCCCCGCCGTGATGGTGTCCCACGAGACCGCCGACGGCGTCCTGCGCACCTGGGGCCTGTCCGAGAACATGTCCCGGCGCACCGCCGACGCCCTCAACATCCGCACGGCGCACACGTACGCGCGCGTGGTGTGCACCACCGAGTTCGCCGAGCGTGAGTTCATCCGGATCGGCGCGCGCAACGTCGTACGCGCCCCCCTGGGCGTCGACCTGACGGGCCGCCACCCCTCGATGCGCGACCTCGACCTGCGGGCGCGGTACGCGAGCCAGGACGAGGCACTGCTCGTCATGTGCTCGCGGCTGTCCGTGGAGAAGCGGCCCGGCACCGCCCTCGACGCCGTGGAAGCGCTGGTCCGGCGCGGCCGCCGGGTCATCCTGGTCGCCGCCGGCGACGGGCCGCTGCGGGCGCGTCTGGAACAGCGCGCGCGGGAGCGCAGACTGCCGGTGACCTTCCTCGGGCACGTCTCCGACCGGGACACCCTGGGCGCGCTGCAGGCCTCCGCCGACGTGGCCATGGCGCCCGGCCCCGCCGAGACCTTCGGGCTCGCCGCCCTGGAGGCCATGGCCTGCGGGACTCCCGTGGTCGCCAGCGCCTCCTCCGCGCTGCCCGAGGTGATCGGGTCCGCGGGGGCCACCGCGGCCGACCGTGGCGACGCCTTCGCCGACGCGGTGGAGATGCTCCTGGAGCGGCCCGGCCCCGAGCGCCGGGAAGTGGCACGCGCCCGAGCGGAGTGCTTCGGCTGGGGAACGGCCGTGGAGGCCTTCCTCGCCGCGCACGACGCGCCGGTGCTGTGCCGTCGCGACGAGAACGGAACGACGGAATCGATCCGTCGCGTCGTGCCGGAGGGCGTGGCATGAGAACGGTTCGGTTCGTGGCGCTGGGGGACTCGCTGACCGAGGGCGTGGGCGATCCCGCCGGCGACGGGTGGCGCGGCTGGGCCGCGCTGCTGGCCGGCGGACTCGCCGCGAAGGACGTGGACTTCACCAACCTCGCGGTCAGCGGGGCGCAGACCCGGGACGTACTGGAACGCCAGACCCCGGCCGCACTGGACCTGCGCCCCGACATCGTCGCCGTCGTCATCGGCGTCAACGACACCCTGCGCTGCACCTTCGACATCCACGCGGTGGCCGAACGGCTCGACAGGGTCTACGCGGCCTTCACAGCCTCGGGCGCGACGCTGCTCACCGCGTGTCTGCCCGACCCCGGCTCGATGCTCGGACTCCCGGGCGCCCTGGCCCGCCCGCTGGCCCGCCGGCAGCGTGCGGTCAACACGGTGGTGCACGCGTTGTCCGAGCGGTACGGGGCCGTCCATCTGCACGCGGCGGAGGGCGCCTGGCTCGCCGACCGCGCGATGTGGAGCGCGGACCGGCTGCACCCGTGCGAGCGCGGGCACCGGCAGCTCGCCGTCCGCTTCCACGCCCTGCTCGCCCCGATGGGCAGGGCGACGGGGACGGCGCCGTCCCCCGAGCCCGAGTTCCCGGCGCCGACCAAGAAGGCGAGCCTGTTCTGGCTGGCCACGGCCGGCACCGCCTGGGTGATCAGGCGCTGCCGCGACCTGCTGCCCCAGCTGCTGCGGCTGGCCGTCGACGAGATGCGGCACCGCCGGAAGGGCACCAGCGCACGCCTGGACCTGAGCGCGTCCGCCGCCGTGTCCGCCGCACTGGCCGCCCTCCAGCCGCCGGAGCGGCCGGCCGACGTCGCGTGAGGACGATGACGTCACACGCGGCCGAGGGCGCCGGACGCGGCGCGTGGAGGTCGGCGCCGGACGCGGCGCGCGGGCGACGGTGCCGGTGGTGACGCGCGGGCGACGACGCCGGTGGTGACGCGCGGGCGACGGTGCCGGTGGTGGCGCGGTGTTCCGGACGGGGCCGTCATGGTGGCTCAGCGACGGCGTACCGCCACGAAGCGGACCGGGATGCCCGGGACCGCCTGGGCCGCGGCCGGGAGGTCGGCGGCGCGGACCACCGCGATCACCGGATAGCCGCCGGTGGTCGGATGGTCGGCCAGGAACACCACCGGACAGCCGTCAGGCGGCACCTGGACGGCGCCGAGGACCATGCCCTCGCTGGGGAGTTCACCGGGACGGGCCCGCTCCAGGGCGGGCCCTGCCGTGCGCAGCCCGATGCGGTTGCTCGCCGACGACACGCGGTACGCGCGCGAGGTGAACGCCCGGACGGCCGTGGGCGTGAACCAGCCGGCGCGTGGACCGAGCGTCACCCGCAGCACGAGCTCTGCGGGCGGGGACGGCTGCGGTACGACGTCCACGCGCGCGTGCGGAGCCGCCGGAGTGCCCAGGGGGAGCACCGTGCCGTCCGCCAGCGGGGCCGGCCCGAGCCCGGAGAGCAGATCCGTGGCCCGGCTGCCCAGCACCGGCTCGACCGCGATCCCACCGGAGACGGCCACATAACTCCGTACGCCGGACCGGGCCGCTCCCACCTCCAGCAGTTCTCCGGCCGGAACCACCACGGGCGCGCCCCACGCGGCCGGGCGTCCGCCCACCGCGACCGGACCCGGCGCACCCCCGACCGCGACCACCACCGTCGAACGCGGTCGCACGGCACACCCGTTGAGCGTCGTCTCCAGGACGGCCGCGTCGGGGGAGTTGCCGACCAGCCGGTTGACGAGTGCCGCGGCGGGCGCGTCCAGTGCCCCGGAGCGGGGCACCCCGAGATGCGCGTACCCGGGGCGTCCACGGTCCTGGACGGTGGTCAGCGCCCCGGCCCGTACGACGACGAGCGCACGGTCGGTCATACGCCCCCCACCGGCACGAACCGCACCCGCGTACCCGGAGTCAGCAGCGCGGCCGGCACGCGCGCGTGGTCCCACAGCACCGCCTCCGTCGTCCCGATCAACTGCCAGCCGCCCGGCGAGGCGCGCGGGTACACGCCCGTGTACGGCCCGGCCAGCGCCACCGCGCCCGCGGGCACCGCCGTGCGCGGGGTGGCACGGCGCGGCACGTCGTAGCGGACGGGGAGTCCGGTGAGGTAGCCGAAGCCGGGCGCGAAGCCGCAGAAGGCGACCGTGAACTCGGTTCCCGCGTGGATGCGGGCCACCTCCCGCTCGGGCACCCGCCAGTGGGCGGCGACCTCGGCCAGGTCCGGGCCGTCGTAGCGCACGGGCAGATCGATGGCCGCACGCGCGCGTGGGGGAGCGGACGGGATCTCGGCGGCGGCCAGTTCGGCGGCCCAGCGCGCCGGGTCGTCGAGGCCGTCGAGCAGGACCGTGCGGGCGGCCGGCACGATCTCGCGGACCCTCAGCGAGCCCTCCGCACGCCGGCGCGAGAGCTCGGCGTGCAGAGCTTGCGCCTCCGCGCCGGAGCCGACCTCGATCAGGAGGGCGTCGTCACCGACGAGGTGGGTTGTCATGGCCGTGGCAGTCTCGGGCTTCGGGCTCGGGACGAGGCCCGGGCCCGTGCTCCTGCCGGGGATCATGTCCGCGTTCGTGTCCGCGTTCATGTCAGTGTTCATGTCCGTGTTCATGTTCATGCTCATGCGAAGGCCGTTACGGTCACGCCCGCCTCCGTGAGCCGCGCGCGCACCCTGCGTGCCAGCTCGACGGCGCCCGGGGTGTCGCCGTGCAGGCAGAGTGAGCGGGCGCGCACGGCGATGCGCGCGCCGGAGTGCGCGGTGACCGAGCCGGAGCGCGCCAGCTCCACCGAGCGCTCCACGACGGCCTCCGGGTCGCTCACCACCGCACCCTCGCGCCCGCGCGGGACGAGCGTCCCTTCGTCGGTGTACGCGCGGTCCGCGAACGCCTCGGTGACTGCGGGCAGTCCCGCCTTCCCGGCCAGCTCCAGCAGCCGTGAACCGGGCAGCCCGAGGACGGGCAGCGAAGCGCTCGCGAGGAGCACGCCGTCCACCACCGCGGCGGCCTGCTCCCCGTCGTGCACGACCCGGTTGTAGAGCGCGCCGTGCGGCTTCACGTACGCCACCCGCGCGCCGGCCGCGCGTGCGAAGACCTCGAGCGCGCCGATCTGATAGGCCACCTCGGCCGCCAGCTCGGCGGGCGGCACGTCCATCGCGCGCCGCCCGAACCCCGCCAGGTCCCGGTAGGACACCTGGGCGCCGATCGTCACCCCGCGCCCGGCCGCCAGCTCGCACACCCGCCGCATGGTGGCCGCGTCCCCCGCGTGGAAGCCGCAGGCCACGTTGGCGCTGGTGACGACGGACAGCAACTGTTCGTCGTCGGTGAGCCGCCAGCGGCCGAAGCCCTCGCCGAGGTCGGCGTTCAGGTCGATCGAGGTCATGGATCAGCCGTCTCTCGTGTCAGGCGACGCGGTACTGCTCGTCGCGGGTGTCGCTGATGAACATCTGGCCCGGTGCGTGCGTGATGGCGAACGGCGGCCGGGAGGCCATCACCGCCGCCTGCGGGGTCACCCCGCACGCCCAGAACACCGGGATGTCGTCGGGGCCGGCGTCCACCGGGTCGCCGAAGTCGGGCCGGCCGAGATCGTGGATGCCGAGCGCCGAGGGATCGCCGCAGTGCACGGGGCCGCCGTGCACCGCCGGGAGCCGACTGCTCTCCCGGATCGCCGCCGACAGACGCTCCGGCGGGACCGGGCGCATCGACACCACCATGGGCCCGCTCAGCCGCCCCGCCGGACGGCACGGGCGGCTGGTCACGTACATCGGCACGTTCCGGCCCTGCTCGACGTGGCGGATCGGCACCCCCGCCTCGGCCAGCGCCCACTCGAACGTGAAACTGCACCCGATCAGGAACGACACCAGATCGTCCCGCCAGTGGGCTTTCGCGTCCGTGGGCTCGTCCACCAACTCGCCGTCCCGCCACACCCGGTAGCGCGGCAGGTCGGTGCGCAGGTCCGCGCCGTCCGCGAGCACGGTGGCCGTGGCGCCGGCGTCGGTGACGTCGAGCACCGGGCACGGCTTGGGGTTGCGCTGGCAGAACAGCAGCATCTCGTACGCCCAGTCGGCGGGCACCGAGATCAGGTTGGCCTGGGTGTGGCCGGCCGCGACCCCGGCAGTGGCGCCCGTGAGGCCCTCCCGGAAGCGGGTCCGGGCGGTTCTCGGGCTCCACGCGTGCGCGTGCTCGTCGACGAGGGCGACAGGACGGTCTTCCGTACGGTTCACGTCAGTTCCTTCCCGCGCGTCTCCGGCAGTCCGAACAGGGCCAGGGCGGCGAGCCCGTACCCGGCCGCGCCGAAGACCAGCGCTCCGCCCACGCCCCAGCTGTCGGCCAGGAAGCCCACCAGGGTCGGGAAGACCGCGCCCACCGCGCGGCCCGCGTTGTACGTGAAGCCCTGCCCGGTGCCGCGCACCGCCGTCGGGTACAGCTCGCTCAGGTAGGAACCGAAGCCGCTGAAGATCGCCGACATGCAGAAGCCGAGCGGGAAACCGAGCACCAGGAGCGTGGTGTTGGCGCTGTCCGGGATGTTCGCGTACGCCAGCACACAGACCGCCGACAACAGTGCGAACAGCCAGATGTTGCGGCGCCGGCCCAGCCGGTCGGTGAGGTAACCGCCGGTCAGATAGCCGAGGAAGGCTCCCGAGATCAGGAAGGTCAGATACCCGCCGGTACCGACGACCGACAGGCCGCGCTCGGTCTTGAGATACGTCGGGACCCAGGTCGCCAGCGTGTAGTACCCGCCCTGGACACCCGTGGACAGCAGGCCCGCGAAGACCGTGGTGCGCAGCAGACCCGGCGCCTCGGCGGTGCCCGGACGAAAGATCGCGGCGAACGAACCGCGCCGAGGGCTCTGTTCGCGGACCGCGACCGCCTGCGGGGCGTCGTGCACCCGGCGGCGCAGCCACACCACGAGCAGCGCGGGCAGCGCGCCGGTCCAGAACATGACCCGCCAGGCCATGTCGTCGCCGACGAACGAGAAGACCAGCGTGTAGACGATCACGGCGAGCGCCCAGCCGACGGCCCACGAGCTCTGGATCGCACCGAGCGTGCGGCCGCGGTGCCGGGCGCTCGCGTACTCCGCGACCAGGATCGCGCCGACCGCCCACTCGCCGCCGAAGCCGAGGCCCTGGAGGGCCCGGAACACCAGCAGCGTCTCGTAGTTGGGTGCGAAGCCGCAGGCCACCGTGAAGACGGCGTAGGTGATGACCGTGATCATCAGGGCGCGGACCCGGCCGACCCGGTCCGCGACCACGCCCGCCGCGGCACCGCCGACCGCGGAGACCACCAGGGTGACGGTGGTGAACAGGCCGGTCTGGGCGCTGTTCAGGCCGAAGTACGCCGCGAGCGCGACCATGCTCAGCGGCAGGGTGAAGTAGTCGTACGAATCCAGGGCATATCCGCCGAAAGCACCGGCGAACGCCTGCCGGCCTCGCGGACCGAGGGCGCGCAGCCAGCCGAACGCGCCGTCCTCGGCGGTGCGTTCGCCCTTGCCCGGGTGCGCGTCGGAGGTCAGGGCCTGCGGTGGAGGAGTCGTGCTCATGGGCACCTCGCAGATGAGGGGACGAAGGGTGCGGGGACTGAGCCGTGCGGTGCCGTGCCAAGGTGAGCGTGCTGAGCACCGTAGAGGATCGTTCAACGATCCTTCAATACCCACGTTGTTTCGTTCCTGTGTCTGCGGTTGAATTCCGGGCATGGCAGAGCAGCTGACGGGACTGGCCGACGACCGTGCCCTCCTCGGGCGCACCAGCACCGCCGAACGGGTCTCCGACATCCTCAGGAGCCGCATCGCGGAGGGTTATTTCCCGCCAGGCACCCGCCTGTCGGAGGACGGCATCGGTGGCGCGCTGGGTGTCTCCCGCAACACCCTGCGCGAGGCGTTCCGGCTGCTCACCCACGAACGCCTGCTGGTCCACGAACTCAACCGGGGCGTCTTCGTCCGGGTCCTGACCGTCGAGGACGTCGAGGACATCTACCGCACCCGGTCCCTGGTCGAATGCGCCGTCGTGCGTGGTCTCGGCGAGCCCCCGTACGCCCTGGACGGACTCTCGGCGGCGGTCACGGAGGGCCGGCAGGCGGCGGCCGGAAATGACTGGAAAGCAGTGGGTACCGCCAATATCCACTTCCACCGGGAACTGGTCGCCCTGGCCGGCAGCGAACGCACCGACGAACTGATGCGCAGCGTCTTCGCCGAACTCCGCCTCGCGTTCCACATCGTCGACGACCCGCACGCCCTGCACGAGCCGTACCTGGCCCGGAACCGGGAGATCCTCCAGGCCCTGGAGGCGGGCGACAGGCGCGGTGCGGAGCGGCTGCTGGAGACGTACCTCACTGATTCACTGGAGCGAGTGGTGGAGGTATACCGACGCCGAGTGGACAGCGCCCCGTAAGGCTGATCGCCCCGTAGGGGCCCGGGGAACTGCGCGACAAGCCCCCACCGGCCCGCGCGCTGACGAACCACCTGCAGTCACCCGGCCCCACCGGCGGAGCCACCCGCGCCGTTTGGGTCGTTGTCAGACCAAGGACCTAGTCTGTGCACCGTGACTTCGCCTGCGACGACGGACAGCGTTCCGCCCCAGCTCAGCGCGGGGCCGCGCCCCGCACCGGGCCCGGCCGCCGACGAGGGGCTGGCGCGGCGGCTGCGCGCGCTCGCCTGCACCGCGCCGCTGCACGACCTGGACACGCGCAAGGCGAACCTCGCGGGCGAGTACTCCGTGTACGGAATGGCCGAGGTGGCCCTCGCCGCCATCGACCTGGTCACCCTGAACATGGACTTCGACACCGGTGCCGACCACGAGCAGATCGTCGCCCGGCTGATCCCGCGCATCTCCGCGCAGACCCCGCGGCGCCCCGTCGCCGAGCACGAGCGCGTGGCCCGCTGGGTCCTGGAGAACCTGATCAACGTCGGCAGCGTGGACCGCGGCTTCCGCGCGGTGTACGGCACCTTCGCGCCCGACGGGTCGTATGTCCGCCGGGACTACGACTTCAAGCTGATCGAGGAGGTGCCGGGCCCCGGCGGCACGGTGTACCTCCGCACGACCGACGAGGCGGTCAACGTCCTGGTCGGCGCCCTCGACACGGACGTCACCAGCGCCCAGATCGCCGCCGAGGTCAAGCTGGAGGTGCTGATCAACCGCGGCCGCCTCGCCGACGCGCAGCTCGCCGCCGAGCAGGCCCGCTACCGGACCGTGCAGTACTCGGAGACCCTGCGCCGCGCCCTGGACGCCACCCGGCGCAATGTCCGCGCGGTGGACTGGCTCAACGCCGTCCCCGACATGATCGCCGAGGCCCTGGACCACGTCGCCGACCGCTACCGACACGAGAACGCGATCCTCACCAACATCCGCAAGGCCCGCGACGAGACCGAGGACCCGGAGAACAAGCGGCGCGCCGCCGAACTCGTCGACATCGTCAAGGACTGCATCCGACGCCACACTCAGTTGCAGTCCCGTCTGCTGGAGGCCGGGCCGCTGTTCCGCGCGGAACAGGACCGGCAGGCGTTCGCGACGCCGATGACGACGTCCGGGACAGACCTCTACGGGCATCTCGTCGCGCCGCTGCTGCCGTTGCCGCTGGCGCAGGCGAGCCGGGTCACCGGGGCGTTCTTCGCACACGGGACCGGGCTGCGGACGCCGGTGTCGGTGCGGGTGGGCGATCTCGTCGAGATACTTCTGACGCCGCCCGTGGAGCGGGAGCATCTGGGTGCGGAGATGCCGGAGCCGGACCTGATCGCCACGCCGGACGACAGCCGGTTCAGCGAGGAGCAGCTGGCGGACGCCATGCGATTGCTGGACCTTCCGGCCGACGCGCCTCGGCGGTTGTCGGGGTTGCTGGCGGAGGCACGCAAGCGGGACCCCGAGCTGCCCTACCTGGTCGCCCTGCTGGCGGTGCACGCGGCCAGTCCGGCTGTCGGTACGGCCTACCGGCAGGGTGAGGAGAAGCTGCTGTTCGCGGTGGACGACGGCACGGAGCTGGACGATCCGGAGTTCGGCGGGGCGGATCTGATCGTGGGGACCGCTTTGCTGGACGCGGTGGGGATGGCCGCGGACCGGACAGAGGCCGCGTGATGTCGTGTGCCGGGTGCGGGTCGGTGGGGGCCGATCGCGCAGTTCCCCGCGCCCCTGAGGGGGTTGCCCATCCCTCTGTTCTCAGCACCAAGGAGTTTTCGTCGTGAACGAGTACGTCGAGGCCGAGGCGTCTGCCGGAGCGGCGCCTGCTGCCGTCACGCCCGCCGACGCCGCCGACGCGGCTCGGCTCGTCGCCTTCGGGCTGCAGCCCAAGCTGCAGCCCGCGCGGGATCAGGAGTACACCGAGCTGCTGCGGCGCTACCGGGAGGACCCGGCGTTCGCGCGGCTCGCGGACGCCGTGGCGGCCGGGCTCGGGCTGGTGGTGCTGGAGGTGTCGCCCCGCGCCGGGATGGCCGTGACCGCCGCCGAGGACTCGGTGTTCGCCGTGCGCATGGGCGACTACGCACGACGTACGTCCGCGGACGGCAGCGACCGGTTCCTGCACGGCCTCGCCCACCTCGCCGTCGCCGCGCTGGCGTTCCCGCGCCCCGAGGACCTGGCCGACGACGGCTACATCGGGCGGATCACGGTCAACGGCGTCGATGCCTTCGTCCGGCAGGCCTGCCGTCGCCTGGAGGAGCGGGCCGACGAGCTGGGGGAGAACACCGACCCGGCCACCGACGCGCCCGGTCTGGAGGCCGCCTGGCGGATCTGGGCCAGACGCAGCGCGACCGGCGCCACCAAGGACGCCCGCCGACTGGCCGGTTCCACCACCGGCATCATCGGCAAGGCGGTCGTCTTCCTCACCGACTCCGGGTTCCTCCAGCGCACCGGCGACGACCAGGGCGGCACCTACCGCACGACGGCCCGCTACCAGCTCCAGGTACGGGACATGGCCGGCAGCGCCGCCATGGCCGAACTGCTGGAACTCGGCGTCGTCCCGGTCACCGACGGCACGGCCAGCCTGCTGCCCGCCGACGACAGCGACGACCTGGTCGCCGACGCCGGGCTGCCGTTCCACTCCTGACCGTCCAGACCCACCGCACCTTTCCCCAGACTTACGAGAGTCCGCCATGTACGAGCTGTCCCGGGTCCGCCTCTACTCCATCGGGCCCGCCGGTGCGCGCTACGCCGACACCGTGCTGGACCTGCGGGGCGTCGGCCGGCCCGTGCCCGACCCGGCCCCCACCCAGGCGGAGTTCTTCGAGGAGGAGCCGGTCGGCCCGCCGCGCCGCCCCGCGCCCGCCGGCGTGCTCTTCCTGGAGAACGGCGGCGGCAAGTCGGTGCTGCTCAAGCTGATCTTCTCGGTGATGCTGCCGGGCCACCGCAACACCCTCGGCGGCGCCAGCTCCGGCGTGCTGCGCAAGTTCCTGCTCGCCGACGACTGCGGGCACGTCGCCCTGGAGTGGCAGCACACGCTCACCGGCGAGTGCGTGGTCGTCGGCAAGGTGAGCGAGTGGCGGGGACGACAGGTCTCCAACGATCCCCGGAAGTTCGCCGAGGCCTGGTACTCGTTCCGCCCCGGGCCCGGACTCTCCCTGGACAATCTGCCGGTCGCCGAGTCCACCGCCGTACGACCGCCCGTGGAGGGCGTCTCCGGGGCGCAGGGGCGGCGGCGCACCATGAAGGGCTTCCGGGACGCCCTCACCGAGGCGGGCAAGGCGTACCCGCATCTGGAGGTGCACTGGGAGGAGATCCACGACCGCTGGATCGAGCACCTCGGCGACCTCGGCCTCGACCCCGAGCTCTTCCGCTACCAGCGGGAGATGAACGCCGACGAGGGCGAGGCCGCCGGCCTCTTCGCGGTCAAGAAGGACTCCGACTTCACCGACCTGCTGCTGCGAGCCGTGACCGACACCCGGGACACCGACGGGCTCGCCGACCTGGTCGGCGGCTTCGGCAACAAGCTGGGGCGGCGCGCCGAGCTGATCGCCGAACGGGACTTCACCGCCGGGTCGGTGGATCTGCTGGGGCGGATCGTCGAGGCGGCCGAGGCGCGGGCACGCGCGCGTGACATCCACGCCGGCGCCGAGCGCCGTACCCGCACGCTCGCGCGCCGGTTGTCCGGGCGGGGCGTGCAGGAGCGGACGCGCGCCGCCGACCTCGCCCAGCGCGTCACGGCCGCGGCGTACGCCGTCACGCACTCCGAGGGCGCCCGCGAGCGCAGCGCCCTGGTCGCCGCCGAACTCGCCTACCGGCACGCCTCGCTGGCACTGGCCGCCGGTGAGAAGTCCGCCGCCGCGCAGAAGCGCGAGCTGGCCGAGGCCCGCACCCTGCACTCGGCCTGGCAGGCCGCCGAGGCCGTGCTGCGCCACCGCGCCGCCGCCGACCGCGTCGCGCGCGTGGCCGCCGTCATCCAGGAGGCCGAGCGGGACGCGGCCCCCGCGCTCGCCGCCCGCGCCAAGGCCGCCGTCGAACTCGTACGGGCCCTGCACGCGGCCGCCGGTAGCGCGGAGCACCTCGCCAACGAGGAGGAGGAGCGGTCCGCCGCCCTCCAGGAGGTCAGCGACCGCGCCCACCGGGACTCGACCTCCGCCGCCACCGAGGCACAGCGTGCCCGCAGCGAGGTCGGGCATCTGCGCCAGCGCCTCAGCGAGGTCGAGCAGGAGACCGCCGAAGCCGTCCGCGCGGGCTGGCTCGACGACAGTGCCCCGGACGCCGACCCGGCCCGCGCCGCCCTCGCGGCCAGCGACGCCGAGAAGACGGCCGTGGCCGCCTGGGACACCGCGCGCGAGGCCTCCCGCAAGGCATCCGAGCACGCGCGCGAGGCGGCCTCCGCCGAGTCCCGCGCCGAGCTGACCGCCGCCCGCGCGGCAGACGCCGCGACGGCCGCCGAGCGGAGCTACGACGCCGAGAAACGCCTGGCAGAGGCCCTGGCGGCGGAGGAACGGCTCACCGAGCTGCTGGGCCTCACCGGTTCCCGTACGACCATTCCCCGGCCCCGGGGCGAGAGCGCCGACGAGACGCTCGGCGCCGAGGAACTCGACCGGTTCGCCGACGAGTTGCGCGAGTTGCTCGACGACGCCGTCGGCTCCGCCGAACGGCATCTGTTCGAACTGCGCACCGCGGCCGCCGACGACTCCCGGATCCTCGGCGCCCTCGGCGACGGCGGGCTGCTCCCGCCCGGTCCCGACGTCCTGGCCACCGTCGAGTACCTCGGCGAGCACGGCATCCCGGCGCTGCCCGGCTGGCGCTATCTCGCCCAGGCGGTCGACCCGGCGGACCACGCGCGTGTGCTCGCCGCCCGCCCCGAACTCGTCGACGGCGTCATCATCACCGACCCGGACACCCACGCGCGGGCCCGCGAGACGCTCGGCGAGGCCGCCCTGCTGCCGCGCTCCGCCGTCGCCGTCGGCACGGCCGCCGCCCTGCTCGCGCCCACCCCGGCCACCGGCGCCACCCCGGGCGACGTGTTCCTCGTACCGCCGAACCCGGCCATGCACGACGAGCACGCCGCCGACGAGGAGCGGCAGGCGCTGCGCGCACGGGCCACCGAGCGGGACGAGGAGATCCGCGGCCTCGCCGCCAGGCTCGGCAAGGACCGCGAGCTGACCGCGCGGCTCGCCTCCTGGCGCACCGGCTGCCCGGCCGGACGGCTCGTGGAACTGGCCCAGGCCGCACGGGAGGCCCGCGCGTTCGCGGAGGAGTCGGAGGCCGAACTGGCCGAGGCACGGACGGTGCGGGCCGAGACCGAGGAGGCGGCCGCGGAGACCGCCCAGGTGCGCGACGAACGGCAGGAGGCCGCGCAGAAGGCCCGGCGCGCCGCCGACGCTCTCGCCGGCCTCGCGTTCCGGCTGCGCGAACGGGCCGGCTGGCAGGTCAAACTACGGGAACTCGCCGACGAGGCCACCGAGTCGGAGGCCCGCGCCCAGTCCTGCCTGGAGCGCGCCCGCGTCGCCGACGAGGACCGGCGCGGCGCCCAGCGGGCCGCCGACGACGCCCGCCGCACCGCCCGCGCGCTGCGCGCCGAGCGCGCCGAGATCGCCGGCGCCCCCGACGACGTACCGGAGGCCGACGAGGACGCGCCCAAGTCCTCGCTGCCCGCCCTCCGGGAGGCCTACCGGGCCGCCTCACAGGTGTACGAGAAGGTCGGCGTCGGCGCCGACCTCCGTGCCGAGCAGGCCCGTTCGGAGAGCGACGAGAGCGCCGCGCTGACGGAGCTGGAACGGCTGACCAACAAGGTCCGCACCCGCGCGGAGCAGCTGCTGCAGTCGCCCGACGGCTCCGACGGGCCGTCCCGGCAGGCCGCCGCCGCCCGCGCGGAGGAGCTGGTGCAGCTCCTGGAGACCCGGATGTCCACCGCGAGCGAGCAGCTCGGACGGCTGCGGGGCGAGGCCGAACGGCACGCCCCCGAGGACGGCGAGGTGCACACCGAGCTGCCCGAGGAGCTCCAGCCGCGCGACGCCGAGCACGCGCAGGCCCTGCTGCGCACCGCGACCGCCGAACTCGCCACCCGCACCGAGGCCCTGACCCAGGCCCGCGAGGCACACGCCGAACTGCTGGACGCCCACCGCGCGGCCGAGGACGCGGCCGGCGGCTTCGACGAGATCGCCGCCATGCTCCGCGACCTGCTGCGCGAACACGTCACCGAGGAGGAGCAGGAGGAGCCCGAGCCCTACCCCGGCACCCTGGAGGAGGCCCGGCAGTCCGCCGCCGAGGCCCGCCGGTCGCTGCGCGGCTGCGCCGGTGATCTCTCCGCCGCCGAGTCAGCCGTGCGCGAGGCGAGCGATGTGCTCGTGCGGCACGCCAACTCCACGCGGTACGAAGCGGTCCGGACGCCCGCACGGCAGCAGATCCGTGAACTGCCCGCCTCCGCGCTGCCCGAGCACGCCCAGAAGTGGGCGGACGCCTTCGCGCCCCGACTGCGGGTGCTGACCGACGAGTTGGCCCAGCTGGAGCGCAACCGCGATTCGATCGTGGACCGGCTGCGCGGGCTCGTCGAGTCGGCCCTCGCCACCCTGCGGTCCGCCCAGCGGCTGTCCCGGCTGCCCGAGGGGCTCGGCGAGTGGTCCGGGCAGGAGTTCCTCCGGATCCGCTTCGAGGAACCCGACCAGGCCACGCTCACCGAGCGGCTCGGCGAGGTCGTCGACGAGGCGACCCGGGCCGCCGTGAAGAAGAACTCCGACCTGCGGCGGGACGGAATGTCCCTGTTGCTGAGGGGGGTCGGGGCGGCCCTGCAGCCGAAGGGGGTCGCCGTCGAGATCCTCAAGCCGGACGCCGTGCTGCGCGCGGAACGGGTGCCGGTGGGACAGATGGGGGACGTGTTCTCCGGTGGGCAGTTGCTCACCGCGGCCATCGCCCTGTACTGCACCATGGCCGCACTCAGGTCCAACGACCGCGGGCGCGACAAACACCGGCACGCCGGGACGCTGTTCCTCGACAACCCCATCGGGCGGGCCAACGCGACCTATCTGTTGGAGCTGCAGCGAGCCGTGTCGGACGCGTTGGGCGTGCAACTGCTCTACACCACCGGACTGTTCGACACCACCGCGCTGGCCGAGTTCCCGCTGGTCATCCGGTTGCGGAACGACGCCGACCTCCGGGCCGGGCTGAAGTACATCAGCGTGGAGGAGCACCTGCGCCCCGGGTTGCCGCAGCAGCCACAGGCGGGGGAGGTCGGGCACAGCGAGATCACGGCGACCCGCATGTTCAAGAGGCCGTCGGCCTGAGGTGTTCAAGAGGCCGTCAAACTGAAGCCCGTCCTCCGACGGCGGTGCCGGTCTCAGGGGTGGGACAGCTGCCCGGTGTTGCCACCGCGCCGCCGTGTCCGCTCCTGTTCGCGCTCGGCGGCCCGCTGCCGCCGCCGGGCCGCGCGTCGCTCGCGGCGGAGCGAGCGCGCCGTGCTGCTCGGCTCCGAGATCACGCCGTTGCGCTGGTTCCACACCTGACGGGTCACCAGGACGTCCACCGCGCCCCAGGTGGCCAGCACCGTGCTCGCCACGCTGCTGATCACCATCGGGAACGCCAGCCAGGACTCCGCCATCGTGCAGAAGAACGCCACCATGGCCTGGATCAGTGTGACGGCGATGATGATCAGCGCCCGCACCGCCGAGGTACGCACCGGATCCGGCATCCGGTACCGCTTGGCGGGCTCCTCGACCCACAACGGCCGGTACTGTGCCTGCTGTTGCGTGCGTGACCGCGCCGCGGAGAGCTCCTCGTCGCCGCCGCGTGGCGAAAGGCCACCGTCCGGCACCTCGGGCACCGGACGCACCGCCGAGCGTGCCGCCGTGCCGTCCTCGGGCGCCAAGCGCCGCTGAGCCGTCCCCATCAAGGTGTCACTCCCCACCGCCGACAGACCCCCTCGTACCGGTGTCCGACGACCCCGGCTCCCCAGTGGCTGCCCGGCTTGCGCTGTTTTACGCCGCCCGGATGCGAGATACGGCTCCTGTGGCCGATTTCGCACCCATCGCCCATCAACAAGGACGAACGAACTCGCCCGATGATTCCCCACCAGTGAAAATTTCCGGCCAACTGATCCTTCGTGTCGTTCCCGCCCCGAGACGCGCGAAGTCGGCGCGATCGCGGTGGCAATCTCCCGCAATGCCCGGACATCTCTCCCTGTCCGTTCCCCATGTGTCGGCATCGAGGCGGAAGTTCGTCGTCCGGACGCGTCTTCGAGTTATCCATGTGGCGGTAGTAGGCTCGCGCCGTTTGTTGACGTACATGTGTACCCCCGGCCGGCGGGGGTCGAGCTGGGGGAGGCCATGCGCTTTCGCGGGAAGTCGATCCGCCGGAAGATCGTGGCGCTGCTTCTCGTGCCGCTGGTGTCCCTGACGGCCGTCTGGGGCTTCGCGGCCGTGCTCACGGGGCGCGAGGTCACCCAGCTGTTCCAGGTGTCGAACATCGTCGAGGAGATCGGCTACCCCACCGAGGACACCGCCCGGGTCCTCCAGCAGGAACGCCGGCAGACCCTCGTCTATCTCGCCGACCCGCGCGCCGCCGACGCGCTCGCCGCTCTGCACCGCACCCGCGTCGCCACCGACAGCGCCGTGGCCGAACTGCGTAAGAACACCCGGAAGCAGAGCGCCCGCGACGGTATGAGCGCCGACGACGCCGAACGCCTCACCGCCGTGCTCGACGCGTTCGAGGGCATCGACGCCCTGCGCCACAGCGTCGAACAGGGCACCGTCAGCCGCGCCCAGGCCCTCGACCTCTACAACCGCGTGGTCGACCCCTGTTACACGCTGCTCGCCTCCCTCGGCGGGATCGACGACGTCGAGATGGACAAGCAGGCCCGCGCGCTCATCAACATCACCCGCGCCCGCGAACTCCTCTCCCGCGAGGACGCCCTGCTCGGCTCCGCCCTCGTGGTCGGGAAGATCTCCCGCGCCGAGACCCGGGAGATCTCCGACCTCGTCGCCCAGCGCACCCTCCTGTACGACATCAGCCTGCCGCTGCTGCCGTCGTCGGAACGCGACCGCTTCGACCGCTTCTGGAAGAACGCCACCACCGCCCCGCTGCGGACCGCGGAACAGTCCGTGATCGCCGCCGGAACCGGTGTGCCGAACGACGTCGGCGCCAAGAGCTGGGACACCGCCGCCGGCAATGTGCTCGACGAACTGCGCACCCTCGACGACCAGGTCGGTGACCGCTACCAGGACCGCATCCGGCCGGTCGGCGTCAGCGTGATCGTCCAGGCGGCCGTGGTCGGCGTCCTCGGCCTGGTCGCCGTGCTCTTCTCGCTGGTCGTGTCGGTCCGGGTCGGCCGCAGCCTCATCCGCGACCTGCGGCTGCTGCGCCAGGAGGCGCACGAGGCCTCCGGGGTCCGGCTGCCGAGCGTGATGCGCCGGCTGTCCGCGGGCGAACAGGTCGACGTGGAGACCGAGGTCCCGCGCCTGGAGTACGACAAGAACGAGATCGGCGAAGTCGGCCAGGCCCTCAACACCCTGCAGCGCGCCGCCGTGGAAGCCGCCGTCAAGCAGGCCGAACTGCGCTCCGGTGTCGCCGAGGTCTTCGTCAACCTCGCCCGCCGCAGCCAGGTACTGCTGCACAAGCAGCTCACGCTGCTCGACACCATGGAACGCAGGACCGAGGACACCGACGAACTCGCCGACCTCTTCCGCCTCGACCACCTCACCACCCGCATGCGCCGGCACGCCGAGGGCCTGGTGATCCTCTCCGGCGCCGCCCCCTCGCGGCAGTGGCGCCGCCCCGTCCAGCTGATGGACGTGGTGCGTGCCGCCGTGGCCGAGGTCGAGGACTACGAGCGCATCGAGGTCCGCCGGCTGCCACGGGTCGCCGTCACCGGCCCCGCCGTCGCCGACCTCACCCACCTGGTGGCCGAACTCCTCGAGAACTCCACGGTGTTCTCGCCGCCGCACACCGCCGTCCAGGTGCTCGGCGAGCGGGTCGCCAACGGCTTCACCCTGGAGATCCACGACCGGGGTCTCGGCATGGCGGCCGAGGCGCTCCTCGACGCCAACCTGCGGCTCGCCGAGACCCCCGAGTTCGAGCTCTCCGACACCGACCGGCTCGGCCTGTTCGTGGTCAGCCGCCTCGCCCAGCGCCAGAACGTCCGCGTCTCCCTCCAGCCGTCCCCTTACGGAGGCACCACCGCCGTCGTCTTCATCCCCGACGTGCTGCTGACCGAGGACATCTCCGACACCAACGGGGTCGGCTTCCGCCTCGACCGCCTCCGGACCGCCTCGGAGAACGGACCCGAGGAGAGCCGCGCCACCACCCTCACCCAGGTGTCGGCGCAACACCCCGGGCTGCCCACCGCGCTCCTGGGCGGACCGGTCGAGCTGGAGGCACCCGTCGACCTGGACGCGCTGGACGACTTCCCGGGCGCCCTCACCGAGGAGGACAGCGAGCGCGGCGGTCTGTTCCGCCCCCGCCGCTCCCTCGCCCGCGCCGACGACGACAGCGAGCCCGTCGTGAGTGAGCTGCGTCAGCCCGCCCCGGACACCGCGGACGGCTTCCGCGACGAGCGGCCCGGCGGCCCGGTGCCACTGCCCCGACGCAGTACGCCCAAGCTGGTCAGCTCGCACGGCAGGCCCGTCACCGAGCAGCGCTCCCGCCGCACCGGACCGGACGACCGGGACCCGGCGGACGCGGGCCGGCCCGAACCGGGCGGACTCGCCCCGCTGCCCTCCCGCCGCCGCGCCGAGCCGTCCCCGCAGCGCACCGGCGGCCCGGCCGACCGCGACGAACCGCGCACGGCGCCCGCGGCGGGCGGCCCGGCCGAACCCTCCGGGCCCCCGGCGCTGCCCCGGCGCACCCGCCGCTCCGCGATGACCTCCGGCAGCGGCACCGACGACTCCGTCCCGCCCCTCGGCAGCACACCCCCGGAGGCCGCACCCGGCACCCGGCCGCTGCCCCGGCGGGTACGGCAGGCCAACCTGGCCCCACAGCTGCGACAGGAACCCGCCCGACCCGCCGGGCACGAGCCGGAACCCGTCGAGCGCGACGCCGACGAGGTCCGCAGCCGCATGGCCTCGCTCCAGCGCGGCTGGCAGCGCGGCCGGGCGGAGAACACCGCGGGCGACGGGTCCGGGGACGGCACAGCACAAGGAACGACTAAGGGGGACGGTCGATGACCGATCCGAAGGCGACCGGCCACACGGCGACGAACAAGGGCGAGCTGAACTGGCTCCTGGACGACCTGGTCGACCGGGTCGCCAGCATCCGCAAGGCCGTCGTGCTCTCCGGCGACGGCCTGGCCACCGGTGTCTCCAAGGACCTCACCAGAGAGGACGGCGAGCACCTGGCGGCCGTGGCCTCCGGCTTCCACAGCCTCGCCAAGGGCGTGGGCCGCCACTTCGAGGCGGGCAGCGTCCGGCAGACCGTCGTCGAACTCGACGACGCCTTCCTGTTCGTCACGGCGGCCGGCGACGGCAGCTGCCTGGCCGTCCTCTCCGACGCCGACTCCGACGTCGGCCAGGTCGCGTACGAGATGACACTCCTGGTCAAGCGGGTCGGCGCACATCTGGTGGCCGCACCGCGCACCGATCTGCCCTCAGGCGGGTAGTGGGATGACATGAGCGGAGACGGTCAGGGAAGAAGTCACTGGTTCGACGACGAGGCCGGACCGGTCGTGCGTCCGTACGCCATGACGCGGGGCCGCACCACCAGTGCGGCCCAGCACCGCCTCGATCTGATCGCGGTGGTCGTCACGGAGGATCACGCGGACGACCCGGAGGACGACCGGATGCTGTCCCCGGAGCACGTGGACATCGTCGAGCTGTGCCGTGACACCCCGCAGTCGGTCGCCGAGCTGGCCTCCGGACTCGATCTGCCCGTCGGAGTGGTCCGGGTCCTCATCGGTGACCTCGTCGACGGTGAACTCGTCCATGTCAACCGCCCGGTCCCACCGGCCGAGCTGGTGGACGAGAGTATTCTGCGCGACGTGATCAACGGCCTCCGGGCGCTGTGACCGGCGCGGATGCGGAGTAGTGACGTGACAGGCTGGCAGTTCTGGGTCGACCGCGGCGGTACGTTCACCGACGTCGTCGCGCGGCGCCCGGACGGCCGGCTGCTCACCCACAAACTGCTCTCCGACAACCCCGCGCGGTACGCCGACGCCGCGGTGGCAGGCGTGCGTGAGCTGCTCGAAGGCTCCGGCGACCAGGTCGACGCCGTCCGTATGGGCACCACGGTCGCCACCAACGCACTGCTGGAACGCAAGGGCGAGCGCACCCTGCTCGTCATCACGCGCGGCTTCCGCGACGCCCTGCGCATCGGCTACCAGAACCGCCCCCGCATCTTCGCCCGCCGCATCGACCTGCCCGAGCTGCTGTACGAACGGGTCGTCGAGGCCGACGAGCGCATCGCGGCCGACGGCACCGTCCTGCGCGCCCCCGACCTGGACGCCCTGGCGGGGCCGCTCCAGGAGGCGTACGACGAGGGGATCCGCGCCGTTGCCGTCGTCTGTATGCACAGCCATCTCCATCCCGCCCACGAGCAGGCGATCGGCGAGCTGGCCGCCCGCACCGGTTTCCCGCAGATCTCGCTGTCCAGCGAGGTCAGCCCGCTGATGAAGCTCGTCCCGCGCGGCGACACCGCCGTCGTCGACGCCTACCTGTCGCCCGTACTGCGCCGCTACGTCCGCCGGGTCGCCGACGAACTCGAAGGCGTCCGGCTGATGTTCATGCAGTCCAACGGCGGCCTCGCCGAGGCCGGGCAGTTCCGCGGCAAGGACGCCATCCTCTCCGGGCCGGCCGGAGGGATCGTCGGCATGGCCCGGATGTCGCAGCTCGCCGGCTTCGACCGGGTCATCGGCTTCGACATGGGGGGAACCTCCACTGACGTCTCGCACTTCGCCGGCGAGTACGAACGGGTCTTCACCACCCAGATCGCGGGCGTGCGGCTGCGCGCTCCCATGCTGGACATCCACACCGTCGCCGCGGGCGGCGGCTCGGTGCTGCACTTCGACGGCTCCCGCTACCGCGTCGGCCCCGACTCGGCCGGCGCCGACCCCGGCCCGGCCTGCTACCGGGGCGGCGGCCCGCTCACGGTGACCGACGCCAACGTCATGCTCGGCCGGGTCCAGCCCGCCCGTTTCCCCCGTGTGTTCGGACCCGACGGCGACCAGCCCCTCGACGCCGGCCTCGTCCGCGACCGCTTCACCGGCCTCGCGCGCGAGATCCGCGAACAGACCGGCGACGACCGGACCCCGGAACAGGTCGCCGAGGGCTACCTGAGCATCGCCGTGGCCAACATCGCCAACGCCGTGAAGCGGATCTCCGTCCAGAAGGGCCACGACGTCACCCGCTACGCCCTCACCACCTTCGGCGGGGCCGGCGGCCAGCACGCGTGCATGGTCGCCGACTCGCTCGGCATCCGCACCGTCCTGGTGCCGCCCATGGCGGGTCTCCTGTCCGCGCTCGGCATCGGCCTCGCCGACACCACCGCCATGCGCGAACAGTCCGTCGAGGCTCCCCTGGAGCCCGCCGCCATGCCCGGCGTCCTCAAGACCGCCGACGACCTGGCGGCCGCGGCCCGCTCCGAACTCCTCGCCGAGGACGTCCCGGAGGACCGCATCGAAGTCACCCGCCGCGCCCAGCTCCGCTACGACGGCACCGACACCACCCTCACCGTCGAGCTCACCGAGCCCGACACGATGAAACACGCCTTCGAAGAACGTCATCGCGCCACGTACTCCTTCACGCTCGACCGCCCGGTCGTCGTCGAAGCCCTCTCCGTGGAAGCCACCGGCATCACCCGACCCCCCGATCTCTCCGTCCTCGCCCCGTACGAAGGCAGTCCCGCCGCCCCGGAAGCCGTCCGCCTCCACACCGGCGGCGCCTGGCGCGACGTACCCCTGCACCGCCGCGAGGCCCTTCCCCCCGGCGAGTCCGTCACCGGCCCGGCGATCATCACCGAAGCCGGCGCCACGACCGTCGTCGACGACGGCTGGCGGGCCGCGGCGACGGACTACGGGCATCTGGTCATGGAACGCGCGGTGGTTACGCGGAGTTCCGATCTCGACACGCAAGCGGATCCGGTTCTGCTCGAGGTCTTCAACAACCTCTTCATGTCGATCGCCGAACAGATGGGCGCCCGGCTGGAGTCGACGGCCCAGTCCGTCAACATCAAGGAGCGCCTGGACTTCTCCTGCGCCCTGTTCGACCCGGACGGGAACCTGGTGGCCAACGCCCCGCACATCCCCGTCCACCTGGGCTCCATGGGGACGTGCGTGAAAGAGGTGATCCGCCGTCGTGGCACCTCGATGCGCCCCGGCGACACCTACGCCGTCAACGACCCGTACCACGGCGGCACGCATCTCCCCGACGTCACCGTGATCACCCCGGTCTTCGGCACCGGCGGCACCGGCGGCGCGGCGGACACGGAGGGTGACCCCGGAAGTGCCCCGGAGATCCTCTTCCACGTCGCCTCCCGCGGCCACCACGCCGAGATCGGCGGCATCGCGCCCGGCTCGATGCCCGCCGACAGCCGCACCATCGACGAAGAGGGCGTCCTATTCGACAACTGGCTGCTCGCCGAGAACGGCCGGTTCCGCGAGGCCGAGACCCACCGGCTGCTCGCCGAGGTCCGCTACCCCTCCCGCAACATTCGCACCAACCTCGCCGACCTGCGCGCCCAGATCGCCGCCAACCGCAAGGGCGTCGACGAAGTCGGCCGCATGATCGAGGAGTTCGGCCTCGACGTCGTCCAGGCCTATATGCGGCACGTCCAGGACAACGCGGAGGAAGCGGTCCGCCGCGTCATCGACGCCCTGGACGACGGCGCGTACGCCTACGAGACCGACTCCGGCGCCGTGATCCGGGTACGCGTGCGCGTGGACCGCGACAACCGGCGCGCGACCGTCGACTTCACCGGCACCTCGGCGCAGCTGGACACCAACTTCAACGCCCCGTTCGCCGTCGTCAACGCGGCCGTGCTGTACGTCTTCCGCACCCTGGTCGCCGACGACATCCCGCTCAACGACGGTTGCCTGCGCCCGCTGGACATCGTCGTACCGCCCGGATCGATGCTCGCCCCGGAGCCACCGGCCGCCGTGGTCGCGGGCAACGTCGAGACCTCCCAGGCCATCACCGGAGCCCTCTACGCGGCGCTAGGCGTCCAGGCCGAGGGCTCCGGCACCATGAACAACGTCACCTTCGGCAACGAGCGCCACCAGTACTACGAGACCGTCGCCTCCGGGTCCGGAGCCGGCGACGGCTTCCCCGGCGCCAGCGTCGTACAGACCCACATGACCAACTCCCGGCTCACCGATCCGGAAGTCCTGGAGTGGCGACTGCCGGTCCGCCTCGACGAGTTCGCGGTACGGCAGGGCAGCGGCGGCGCGGGCCGCTGGCACGGCGGGGACGGAGCGGTGCGCCGCATCCGCTTCCTCGAACCCATGACCGTCTCCACCCTCTCCCAGCACCGGCGCGTCCCGCCGTACGGCATGGCGGGCGGCGCGCCCGGCGCGCTCGGCGCCAACCGGGTGGAGCGGGCCGACGGCACGGTCACCGAACTCGGCGGCAGCGGCAGCGCGGACGTCGCCGTCGACGACGTACTAGTCATCGAAACCCCAGGTGGCGGCGGATACGGAAGCCCGTCACCCGACCCCCATCAAGCAGGAGAAGAGATCGATGATCTTCGGGCGATCTGAGCGCGGCAAGCCCCCGGTCGAGCCCGTCACGCTCAAGATCCTCGTGGCCGGCGGCTTCGGCGTGGGCAAGACGACGCTGGTCGGCGCGGTGAGCGAGATCAGGCCGCTGCGCACCGAGGAGGTGCTCACCGAGGCCGGGCGTCCGGTCGACGACACCAACGGCGTCGAGGGCAAGCACACCACCACCGTCGCCATGGACTTCGGCCGGATCACCCTGCGCGAGGACCTGGTGCTGTACCTGTTCGGCACGCCCGGGCAGGAGCGGTTCTGGTTCATGTGGGACGAGCTGTCCGAGGGCGCGCTGGGCGCTGTCGTGATCGCCGACACGCGCCGCCTGGAGGACTGTTTCGCCGCCGTCGACTACTTCGAGCGGCGCTCCATACCGTTCCTGGTCGGCGTCAACTGCTTCGAGGGCGCGGACCGTTACCCGGCCGAGGACATCCGCAAGGCACTCGACCTCGACGCGGACGTGCCGGTCCTGCTGTGCGACGCCCGGGACCGCGAATCGGTCAAGGAGGTGCTCATCGGCGTTGTCCGGCACGCGATGGCGTACGCGGCGGGCCGCCGCCAGACCGTCACCACCTGACGCGCCGGCACGGCCCGTACCCCCGCCGACCGGGGTACGGGCCGTGGTCCCGGGGCGGGCGGCTACTCGCCGTCCTCCAGCCAGCCGAAGCTCTTCTCCACGGCCTTGCGCCAGTTCGCGTACTCCCTGTCGCGCACCGACGCCTCCATGGCCGGCGTCCACTCGACGTCCTTCTGCCAGTGCGACTTGAGCTCGTCGAGGTCGTTCCACACACCGGTCGCGAGGCCGGCCGCGTAGGCGGCGCCCAGGCAGGTCGTCTCGGAGACCCGGGGCCGGATCACCGGCACCCCGAGGACGTCGGCCTGGTGCTGCATCAGGAGGTTGTTCTTCGTCATGCCGCCGTCCACCTTCAGGGTCGTGATCTGCACCCCGGAGTCCTGGTACATGGCGTCCACGACCTCCCGCGTCTGCCAGCTGGTCGCCTCCAGGACCGCGCGCGCGAGATGTGCCTTCGTGACGTACCGGGTGAGGCCGGTGACGACCCCGCGCGCGTCCCCGCGCCAATAGGGCGCGAACAGGCCGGAGAAGGCGGGCACGATGTAGGCGCCGCCGTTGTCGTCGACGCTCGCGGCCAGGGTCTCGATCTCGTCGGCGGTGCGGATGATGCCGAGCTGGTCCCGGAACCACTGGACGAGCGCGCCCGTGATGGCGATCGACCCCTCCAGGCAGTACACCGGCGCCTCGTCGCCGATCTTGTAGCCCATGGTCGTCAGCAGCCCGTTCTTGGACGGCACCGGCCGGTCACCGGTGTTGAGCAGCAGGAAGCTGCCCGTCCCGTAGGTGTTCTTCGCCGTGCCGACGTCGTAGCAGGCCTGCCCGAAGACGGCCGCCTGCTGGTCGCCCAGCGCGGACGCCACCGGCACCCCGGCGAGCTGGCCGACGGCGGTGCCGTACACCTCGGCGGAGGACCTGATCTCGGGCAGGATCGCCGCGGGGATGTTCATCGCGGACAGGATGGAGACGTCCCACTGGAGGGTCTCCAGGTTCATCAGCATGGTCCGCCCGGCGTTGGTGACGTCGGTGACGTGCCGGCCGCCGTCGATGCCGCCGGTGAGGTTCCAGATCAGCCAGGAGTCGATGGTCCCGAAGGCGATCTCACCGCGCTCGGCCCGGTCCCGGAGCCCGGGCACGTTGTCCAGCAGCCAGGCCGCCTTCGGCCCGGAGAAATAGCTGGCCAGGGGCAGTCCGGTCTGGTCGCGGAACCGGTCCTGGCCGTCGCTGCCGCCGAGTTCGCCGCACAGGGCGGCGGTGCGGGTGTCCTGCCAGACGATCGCGTTGTGCACGGGCTTGCCGGTGGCGCGGTCCCACAGGACCGTCGTCTCGCGCTGGTTGGTGATGCCGAGCGCGCTCAGCTGGTCGGCGCGCAGCCCGGCGTTGGCGAGCGCCCCGGCGACCACGGCCTGCACCTTGGACCAGATCTCGGTGGCGTCGTGCTCCACCCAGCCCGGCTTGGGGAAGATCTGGCGGTGCTCGCGCTGGTCGACGGCGACGATCGCGCCGCCGTGGTCGAAGATGATGCAGCGGCTCGACGTGGTGCCCTGGTCGATTGCGGCGACGTACCTCTCGGCGGTGTCCGTCATGGCTACCCCTTGGTCGCTGGGTCGGAAGGCTGCGTGGGATCGGAAGGCCGCGTTTCAGAAGGCCGCGTGGTAGATGAGGCCCGCGAGCGCTCCGCCCACCAGGGGGCCGACGACCGGGATCCAGGCGTAACCCCAGTCGGAGGTGCCCTTGTTGGGAATCGGCAGGAAGGTGTGCACGATCCGGGGGCCGAGGTCGCGCGTCGGGTTGATGGCATAGCCCGTGGGCCCGCCCAGGGACAGCCCGATACCGACGACCAGCAGCGAGACGATCAGCACGGTGGTGCCGGACTCGCCGAGCCCCTTGGTCAGTCCGAACGCGAGGATCGGCAGGACCAGTGCGATCGTCGCGATGATCTCGGTGATGAGGTTGGCGACCGGGTTCCGGATCTCCGGGATGGTGGAGAAGATGCCGAGCGTCGGCGTCGGCTCCTCCGCGGTGTCCTCGTCGGCCACGTTGGCCTGGAACTGGGCCAGGTAGACGAGGTACGTCAGAACGGCGCCGAGGATCGCGCCGACGAACTGACCGAGGAGATAGACCCAGACCTTGCCCCACTCGCCGGTGTCGACGGCGATGCCGATGGTGACGGCGGGGTTGAGCTGGCCGCCGGAGAGGGGAGCGGCGGTGTAGGCGCCGGCCAGGACACCGAATCCCCAGCCGAACGCGATCACCACCCACCCCGCCGCTCTCGCCTTGGAGTGTCTGAGGGTGACGGCGGCGCAGACGCCCGCGCCGAACAGGATCAGGATGGCGGTGCCGATGACTTCGCCGACGAATATGTCTCCGTTGCTCATGGCGGCTCCTAGGGCGCTGGCCGGAGGATCGACCCCGGCGCATTGAGCAGGAACGGTTCCCTTGGCGACGTCAGCCGAAGGCAGGGAAGGTCCCGCGCCCCGCCCGGCGTCAGTGACGAGCGTGCCGTAACAGCCGAATCGCCCATGGGGGAGCGGGCCTCAGGACAGGAGCGGCCCATGGCGCAGTGCCTGATTACGCCGAGAATGTACGGCGATGTCGACCGACACCGGAAGTTTTCACCGGCACTCAGGGAGCGTCAAGGTCGCCGACGGCAACGATGACAGGCAACTCGCCCGGAGCCGGCTTTCACGGCTCCGCCGCCGCATAACCGGCCTGGGCCGGATACGTGCCTGAGCCGCGCCGGATCTCGTGCCCGGGCAGTCCCGCCCGCCCCAGCACCCAACTCGCCCCGGGCAGCGCCTTGGCGGCCTTCTTGAGCGGCGCGAGACACGCGGCCGCCTCCCGGTGGTCGGCCACGCTGCCGGGCCCGCACACGACGGTGGCCAGGGACAGCGTGACGGGACGGCCGCCGGCGGACCAGGGCGCGTCGAGCACGCCGGTCACCAGCCGGTCCAGCCCCTCCTCGTCGGCGAGCACCAGGAAGTCGTCCCCGCCGATGTGCCCCACGCGCGCGTGCCCGGCCACGGCCTGCTGCAGTGTCCGTCCCACCGCGCGGATCAGCTCGTCGCCCGCGGCGAACCCGGCGCCGTCGTTCACCTGCTTGAAGTGGTCGATGTCCAGCCAGCTCAGGGCGAAGACCCGGCCCTCCGCGATCCACCGGTCCGCCTCGCCCGTGATCGCGTCCGAACCGGGCAGCCGGGTCAGCGGATTGAGCCCGGCCGCCTCCTCGACGCGGTTCTCGGCGAGGGCGCGTACCAGGTCGGCGAGGCGTACGACGCCCACGCAGCGCCCGAGTCGGTCGACCACCGCCACGTCGTCCGAGGTGCGGTCCCGGTCGCCGACGGCGACCACGTCCAGGACCTCCCAGGCGGTCGCGTCCACGCCGACCGTGCGCGGTGCGTCGCCGAGCTTGAGGGCCGGGCGGTCGGCGTACAGGGCGTGTCCGTAGCGGCCGGACATCGACAGCAGGAAGCGGGAGCGGTGCACCGAGCGGACCGGGGCGCCCGTCTGGTCCACCAGGAGGACGCCGGAGACCTCCGGGGAGCCCGTCAGCAGGGCCCGCACCTGCAGCGCGGACGCGGTGACCGGCAGCACGGCGGCGGGCCGGATGAACTCCCGCACCGACGGCCCGGAGCGCGGCGCGGGCACAGCGGCGGCCGAGCGCGGCGGAACGTACACGTCCGCCACCGGGATCCGGGCCGGCGGCGCGAACAGCTCGCCCTGGGCCAGCTGGGCCCCGGCCGACAGCGCGGCCGCGTACTGGAGTTCGGTCTCCACCCCTTCGACGGCCAGCAGGGCGCCCAGTTCCTCGCACAGGGTCCGCATCGCCCGCACCGCGGCCGGCCGGCCGAGCAACGAGGCGTCCAGCTTGATCAGGTCGGGGGAGAGATCGGTGAGCAGCCGCAGGGGTACGTCCCCGTCGCCGATGCCGTCGGCGCTGATCCGGAAGCCCTGGCCGCGCAGCGTCGCCACGGCCTCCAGCAGGGCCCGGTGCGGCACGTGCGTGTACGGCGGCACGATGTCCAGGGTCACCTCCCAGGGCATCCGTCCGGCTTCGCGGATGGCTCCGGGCAGCGGGCCGATGCCGCCCAGGTCGGCGAGCGTGGCCGCGAACACGTTGATGTGCAGCGGCAGCAGCGCCTCCTGGCGGGCCGCCGAACGGAGGGCCA
This sequence comes from Streptomyces sp. NPDC007157, assembly GCF_040634235.1. Classification (NCBI taxonomy): domain Bacteria; kingdom Bacillati; phylum Actinomycetota; class Actinomycetes; order Kitasatosporales; family Streptomycetaceae; genus Streptomyces; species Streptomyces sp. NPDC007157. The sequence continues at coordinate 11,137 of NZ_JBEYFE010000046.1, read as the reverse complement.
ACACAGCCAGCCTGCCGTCCAGTTCGGGGTTGCGGCGGGCTTCGGCGAGGATGTCACCGGTCTCGGGGCGGGCGAGGATCTCCAGTGCGGTGATCCCGCCGGTCGTCAGATTGACCACCGGCTGGAAGGCGAAACGGAGAGCATCCGTCCAGGAGCGCACGGGAGCATGATGGCGCCATCGGCGTACGCCCAGGGGCAGTTCATAAGACGTTCACGCACCATTTCGAGGTGATCACACACGGTGTGCGACCCCTGCTGTCACACCAGTCCCGTCAGCGCACCGCTATCACGGACGAGCCGTGTCCGAACAGCCCCTGATTGGCCGTGATCCCCACTCGTGCGTGCGCCACCTGTCGGTCGCCCGCGGCGCCCCTCAACTGCCAGGTCAGCTCACAGACCTGGGCGATCGCCTGAGCCGGTACCGCCTCCCCGAAGGAGGCGAGCCCGCCACTGGCGTTGACGGGTATCCGACCACCCAGGGCCGTCGCCCCCGCGCGCAGCAGCTTGGCGGCCTCACCCTCGGCGCACAGGCCCAGATCCTCGTACCACTGCAACTCCAGCGCGGTGGACAGGTCGTACACCTCCGCCAGCGAGAGCTCCTCGGGGCCGATGCCCGCCTCCTCGTAGGCGGCCCGTGCGATCGACGCCCGGAAGGGCTCCACCGGGGGCTCGACCGCGGCCGCGGAGTCCGTGGCGATGTCCGGGAGGTCCAGCACCGTGTTCGGGTAGCGCGGTGTGACCGTGGACACCGCGCGGATCCGCACCGGCCGGGCCGCACCGTGCCGGTGCGCGAACTCCAGGCTGGACAGCACCAGCGCGGCCCCGCCGTCGGAGGTCGCGCAGATGTCCAGCAGCCGTAGCGGATCGGCGACCACCTGGGAGGCGGCGACCTGCTCGGCGGTGACCCGCTCGCGGTAGCGGGCGTACGGATTGAGCGCGCCCGTGGCCGCGTTCTTCACCTTGACCAGCGCGAAGTCCTCCGGGGTGTCCCCGAACAGCGCCATCCGCCGGCGCGCGTACAGCCCGAAGTACGTGGGATTGGTCGCGCCCAGCAGCCGGAAGCGCAGCCAGTCGGGATCGTCGGGGCGGTCCCCTCCGGCGGGCCGGAAGAAGCCCTTGGGCGCCGCGTCCGCGCCCACCACGAGCACCACGTCCGCGAGCCCCGCCAGGATCTGCGCCCGCGCCGCGGCGACCGCCTGCGCCCCGGACGCGCACGCCGCGTACACGCTCGCGACACGCGCTCCCTGCCAGCCCAGCGCCTTGGCGAAGGTCGCGCCCGCGACATAGCCGGGATACCCGCCACGCACCGTGTCCGCGCCCACGAGCGACCCGATGTCCCGCCACCGGAGTCCCGCGTCCGCCAGGGCCGCGCGGGCCGCCGCCGTCCCGTACTCGACGAAGCCGCGCCCCCACTTGCCCCAGGGGTGCATGCCCACGCCGAGCACCGCCACGTCCGCCGTCATGCCGCCACCCCCGTCGGCCTCCAGTGCCAGGTCGTCCATGCCGTCGCCGCGTCCTCGCTCAGCACTCCGGGGACGACCTCGACCTCCATGCCCACCGTCAGATCGGCGACGGTGATCCCGGGAACCGCCTGTCCCAGCACCACGATCCGCTCGGACTCCAGCTCCACAGCGATCAACGCGTACGGCTCCCACGGAAGTTCCGGATCGCTCACATAGGGTGACGGCGGCCGGTACCGGCTGTCGGTGTACGACCAGATCCGCCCGCGGCGGGAGAGCGGGACCTCCGCCAGGTCGCCGCCCGCGCACCCGGGATTGCGGCAGTGGGCGTCCTCGCGCGGGAAGAAGACCGAGGCGCAGGCCGCGCAACGGGTGCCCAGGAGCCGGAACCCGTCCCCCTCGCCCGTGAACCAGCCCTCGACCGCAGGCATGCGTGTGCGCGACAAAGCTCCTCCAGGGCGCGAGATCTGACGGAACGTCAGAAGTGTGCCACGGGTCGCCGCAATTGGGCAGGCCGTGCCCCCGGGTCGTCTCCCGTTCGGCCGGTCCCGGCCGCCGGCGTCGGTTCACTTCCGGAACGAGACGTTCCCATGACCGTAAGACGTCGCTCCCGTGATCGGATAAAGTCCGCGCGTGTCCGAAAATCAGCACCCAATTGCCAACTCCGCTCCGGGCTCGCATTGTTCGAGCTGCGGAGCGCCCTACGGAGCGGGAGTCTCCGGCTGGCCGCGCACCTGCCCGGCCTGCGGCCACATCGCCTACCGCAACCCGCTGCCGGTGGCGATCGCCCTCCAGCCCGTGTACGACACCAAGGGCACCGCCCTGGTCGTCATCACCCGGACCATCGCCCCCGCGCGCGGAGGCACGGCGCTGCCCGGCGGCTATGTCGACGACCGCGAGGACTGGCGGCTCGCCGTCGTGCGTGAGCTCAAGGAGGAGACCGGCATCGACGCGGCCGCGCGGGACGTACGGCTCGTCGACGCCATGAGCTCACCCGACGGGCACCTGCTGCTGTTCGGACTCCTCCCGGAACGCCCGGCCGAAGGGCTCCCGCCGTCCGGCGCGACGGACGAGACGGAGGGGTGGCACCTACTGCGCAGGCCCGAGGAACTCGCCTTCCCGCTGCACAGCGTGGCCGTACGCGCGTGGTTCGAGGGCCGCTACTGAGCCCTCCGGCTCACCCCAGCCCCCGGACGCGCACCGGATACGGCGGTTCGCTCACGCCGTTCTCGTCCTCCCGTCTCACCACCACCCGCCGGCCCTCCCAGCGGGCGACGTAGCGCTCGATCTCCGGCTCGTCCCAGCCGTCGCCCGCGTCCGGCACGAACAGCCCGCCCCCGGTCCGTCCCCGGGCGGGCGCCCACACCTCCAGCCGCACACCGCCGTCCTCGTCCCGCACGGGAAGGACGGCACCCGCGCGCGCGAGCACCGGGATCCGCGACAGCGGGGCGTCCACGAGCACCTGCCCGGGCCCCTCGTACGCTCGCTCCGTCAGCGTGTCGTACCAGCGCCCCCGGGGCAGCTGCACCGCACGCCGGTCGGCACCCGGACCGAGCACCGGAGCCACCAGCAGGCTGTCGCCCAGCAGGAACGCGTCCTCGCAGTCACGCAGGGCCCGGTCCTCCGGCGCACCCCACCACAGCGGCCGCACATAGGGCGCGCCGGTCCGCCGGGCCAGGTGGGCCAGCGTCATGAAGTACGGCAGCAGGCGCCGCCGTTCCAGGAGCGCCACGCGCGCGTGCTCCAGCACCTCGGCCCCGAACTCCCACGGCTCCCTGCGCCCCGCCCGCATGCTCGCGTGCGTACGGAACAGCGGCAGGTAGGCGCCCAGCTGGAACCAGCGAAGAAACAGCTCCGGCGACGGACTCCCGTCGTAACCGCCCACGTCCGGCCCGGAGTACGGCACCCCGCACAGCCCGAGCCCCAGGACCAGCGACAGGGACGCGCGCAGCCCCGGCCAGCCGGTGGCGACGTCACCGGACCAGGTGCCCCCGTAACGCTGCATGCCGGCCCAGCCGGCCCTTGAGAACAGGAACGGCCGCTCCGTGGGCGCCAGTTCGCGCAACCCCTCGTAGGCCGCCCGCGCCATGCAGAGCGCATAGACGTTGTGCGCCTCCCGGTGGTCGCCGCCGCGTCCCTCCAAGGCGTGGCGTGAGGCGCGTGGCAGCGTCGACTCCCCGAAGGCGTTGAAGGACGTCGGCTCGTTCATGTCGTGCCAGAACCCGGCGAAGCCCTGCGCGAGCCGCTCCTCGTACAGCTCGCCCCACCACTTGCGCACGCGCGCGTGCGTGAAGTCGGGATAGACCGCCTCACCGGGCCACACCACGCCCTCCACCAACCGCCCCGACGGATCCCGCACAAAGGCGTCGACCCCCGTCCCGCTGTCATAGACCGCGTTGCCCGACGCGGCCTTCACCGCCGGGTCGACGATCGACACCAGCCGGATCCCGTCCCGCCGCAGCTCCTCCGCCAGCGTCGGCAGCTTCGGGAAGTGCTCCTGGTCGACGGTGAACACCTGATGGGCGTCGTAGTGGTCGATGTCCAGATGGACGGCGTCCAGCGGCAGACCCCGCTCCTGGTAACCGCCGACGATCCGCCGGACCTCCTGCTCGCTGCCGAAACCCCAGCGCGCGTGGTGATGGCCCAGCGCCCAGGCCGGCGGCAGCGCGGGCGCGCCCGCGAGGGAGGCCCAGGTGTGCAGCACGCGCGCGGGCGTGCCCACCATCACCCAGCAGCGCAGCGGACCGCCGTCCATCCGCAGCTCGCACCGCCCGGTCCGGTCATGGCCGGACCCGGCACCCTCCTCGCCCTCCCGGAGGGTCACCGTGCCGTCCCAGGAGGTGTCGTGGAACACGAGGTGCGCGGCCGCGTCCGCCACCACCAGCTGCACCGGCATGGTGATGTACAGCGGATCGGTTCCGGGCCCGAAGGCACGGCCGGGGTCGGTGTTCCACAGCCGGTACGTGCCGTTGCGCAACCGCGGCCCCGAGGCACGCCCACCGAGACCGAAGAACCGCGCGTCCGCGGCGACCTCCGACCGCTGCATCCAGCGTGCCGGACCGCCGTCCACCGGCTCCCACCAGCGGGGCGGCAGATCCCGCCGCAGCATCACGCCACCGGGCGTGCACACCTCCACCGCGCCGTGCCGCGAGACGCTGACCTTCACCCGCTCCGCCACGACCCGCCAGCCGCCGTCCGTGTCCGGTTCCAGGACCGCCCGCGGGTCAGGCTCGGGACAGCGCCCCGCGAGCGCGTACGACGGCTCGGGACCGGCCCCGTCCCAGCCCCAGAAGACCGCCCCGTTCACGGCGACCGTGATCCGCAGCTCGGACCGGCTGAAGCGGATCACACCGCCGCCCGGCCCCGGCACCGCCTCCTGCACCGGCCCCGGCACCCGGGCACGCTCGGCCCCCCGCGCGGGCAGCCCGGCGGCGTCGATCCGCCTCCTGCGCCATGCCGCCCGTACGGTACGCAACCCCTGAGCCGCCTTCCTCGAACCGACCACTCTCACCGAACGCACCAGGTCACGACCGTCCATACTGCTCACCCTGCCACTCAGCGCTCCACACACGCGTGCCGTTCAACTGCCGTTCACCCGTGCCGGGACCACATCTTCACGACACGGACTATGTGGAGCGCACCCTGGTGTAGAAGTCGATCACATGGCATCGTCCCTGTCAGCCGCGTACGCGCACACCCCAGCCCGTGCGCGTCCTACGCCCACCAGCGCAGAAGCCCGGGAGCCGCCCCATGTCGACCGCGAACCCCCAGCCGCTCTGGCAACCCGATCCGCGACGGATCGCCCAGGCGCACATCACCAGGTTCCAGTCCTGGGCCGCGGATCACCACGGAGCCCCGGCCGAGGGCGGGTACCCGGCCCTGCACCGCTGGTCCGTCGACCATCTGGACACGTTCTGGAAGGCCGTCACGGAGTGGTTCGACGTCCGGTTCTCGACGCCCTACGCGCGCGTGCTCGGCGACCGCACGATGCCCGGCGCCGAATGGTTCCCCGGCGCGACGCTGAACTACGCCGAGCACGCCCTGCGCGCCGCCGCCACCCGCGCGGACGAACCCGCGCTCCTGTATGTCGACGAGACCCACGAACCGCTCCCGGTCACCTGGTCCGAACTGCGCCGCCAGGTGGGCTCCCTGGCCGCCGAACTCCGCACCCTCGGCGTCCGCCCGGGAGACCGCGTCAGCGGCTACCTCCCGAACATCCCACAGGCCGTGGTCGCCCTTCTCGCCACCGCCACCGTAGGCGCCGTCTGGACCTCCTGCGCCCCGGACTTCGGCGCCCGCAGCGTCCTGGACCGCTTCCAGCAGGTCGAACCCGTCGTCCTGTTCACCGTCGACGGCTACCGCTACGGCGGCAAGGAACACGACCGCCGCGAGACCGTCGCCGAACTCCGGCGCGAACTGCCCACCCTGCGCGCCGTCGTCCATGTCCCGCTGCTCGGCACGGCCGCCCCCGAAGGCGCCCTGGAGTGGTCGACCCTGACCGCCGCCGATACCGAGCCGGAATTCGAGCAGGTCCCGTTCGATCACCCCCTCTGGGTGCTCTACTCCTCCGGCACCACCGGCCTGCCCAAGGCCATCGTCCAGTCCCAGGGCGGCATCCTCGTCGAACACCTCAAACAGCTCGGCCTGCACTGCGACCTGGGCCCCGAGGACCGCTTCTTCTGGTACACCTCGACCGGCTGGATGATGTGGAACTTCCTCGTCTCCGGCCTCCTCACCGGCACCACGATCGTCCTGTACGACGGAAGCCCCGGCTACCCCGACACCGGCGCCCAGTGGCGGGTCGCCGAACGTACCGGAGCCACCCTCTACGGCACCTCCGCCGCCTACGTGATGGCCTGCCGCAAGGCCGGTGTGCACCCCGCCCGCGACTTCGACCTCTCCAAGGTGGGGTGCGTCGCCACCACCGGCTCGCCACTGCCCCCCGACGGGTTCCGCTGGCTGCACGACGAGGTCCGCGACGATCTCTGGATCGCCTCCGTCAGCGGCGGCACCGACGTGTGCTCCTGCTTCGCCGGCGCCGTCCCCACCCTCCCGGTCTACACCGGCGAACTCCAGGCACCCGGCCTCGGAACCGATCTCCAGGCCTGGGACCCCAGCGGCCACCCCGTCATCGACGAGGTCGGTGAACTCGTCGTGACCAACCCCATGCCCTCGATGCCGATCCACTTCTGGAACGACCCCGACGGCAGCCGCTACCACGACAGTTACTTCGACATGTATCCCGGCGTCTGGCGGCACGGCGACTGGATCACCGTCACCTCCCGCGGCTCGGTGATCATCCACGGCCGCTCCGACTCCACGCTCAACCGCCAGGGCGTACGGATGGGCTCGGCCGACATCTACGAGGTCGTCGAGCGCCTGCCCGAGATCAGGGAATCCCTCGTCATCGGCATCGAACAGCCCGACGGCGGCTACTGGATGCCCCTGTTCGTCCACCTGGCACCGGGCGCCGTCCTAGACGAAGCCCTGCTGAACCGCGTCAAGCAGGCCATCCGCGAACAGCTCTCGCCGCGCCATGTCCCCGACGAGATCATCGAGGTCCCCGGCGTCCCGCACACCCTCACCGGCAAGCGCATCGAGGTCCCGGTCAAGCGCCTCCTCCAGGGCGCGCCCCTGGAGAAGGCCGTCAACCCCGGTTCCATCGACAACCTCGACCTGCTGAGCTTCTACGAGGACCTGGCCCGCAAGCGCGCCTGATCCTCCCGGCAGGAGCGCTCACCCGCCACAGGTGGCCTCGGACTCGCCCAGCACGGCGGCGAAGTCCGAGGCCGGCCGCACCGCGTCGGACGGCTCCAGCCCGGCGGTCGAGATCCGCACTCCCGGACCGGCCGACAGCCGGAACCGCGCCCCCGCGGCCACCCACCAGCCCCACGACCGCAGGCCGTTCACCACGGCCGACTCGTCGCCATCGCCACCGGCCCGCTCGACCGGACCGCATTCGGCGCCACCATCGCCCTGACCTGCGGGATCCGGCATCGCCTGGTCCGAGGCCGGCTTCCGCAACCAGCATTGTCAGTGGCGCCGATTACGGTGAGTGAGCATTGATCGACTGCTCACAGGGGGAAACATGGCGCACACCGACCACCGGGCCATGCGACGCGTCCTGCGCCGCGAAATCGCCGGCACCATCGGCCTGTTGACCGACGAACACGACTTCCGCGCCATGCGGCGCTACCGCACCTTCACCTTCCACGACCACCCCACCTACCTGGGACAGATCGAAGCCCTCCTCAGGACCCGCGCCGCGGAAGGCACCCACACCACACTCGCCCTCTTCGACCCCGAGGAGTACGCCGAGTTCTGCACGGCCGCCGGACTCGACCCGGACAACCCCGCGACCCGCACCCGCTTCACCGCGGAACTCGCGGCCACCGGCGCCACCGTCCCCTACGACGGCCGCCCCCTGACCGACCTCGTCCCCGCCCTCGTCGACGAAGCGGTACGCCAAGCCACCTGGGAGTACGCCAGCACCCTCCTGGCCCGCCTCGGCCCCTGCCCCACCTGCGGCGAGGACATCGGGCGCGCCGCCTTCGCCCGCGCCTCCCACCTCCTCACCCGCATCCTCGACGCCGCCCCACCGGGCGACCGGCACCTCGTGTGCAGCGTCTCCGGACCACCCGAAACGCTGGTCACCGTCCTCCACGCCGACCAGGACAGCGAGGGCACCACCCGCCTCGACGAAGCCGAAGCCCTCGAATTCACCAGCGTCCTCGCCCTCGGCCTCGCCACCCGCAGTCCCGGCGGACTCGTCATGCGCACCAGCGCCCCCGGCACCGCCGACCGCGTCTACGGCTGGCGCCTGCGCGGCGACCGCCTCGCACCCCTCACCGCGGCCGAGGTCTTCGACGCCTACTGCACCGACGTCGAATCCGGGGACCTCATCTCCCCGGAATCCGACGTCGACTACTGCGCACCACCCGACCTCGGCGACCAGGGGACGACACCGGGCCACCACCACTGAGACGCGGCGGGGGCGCCCCACCCGCAGGTGGAGCGCCCCCGGAAGGACAGCCGATCAGGTTCGCGCCCGGCTACTCGCCGGACAGCACCGCCTGAGCCGCCGTGCGGGCCTCGTCCGCGGTGTCGGCGGCACGCGCGGCCAAGGCGGCCCGCTCGCACTGAGCCAGCGTGTACTTGGCCAGCGTCGCCCGGACATAGGGAATCGACGCCGCACCCATGGAGAGGGAGGTGACACCCAGGCCCGTCAGCACACACGCCAGCAGCGGATCGGACGCGGCCTCGCCGCAGACACCACAGCTCTTGCCCTCGGCCTTCGCCGCCTCGGCGGACAGCGCGACCAGGTCGAGCAGCGCGGGCTGCCACGGGTCCTGCAGCCGGGACACCGCACCGACCTGACGGTCCGCGGCGAACGTGTACTGCGCCAGGTCGTTCGTGCCGAGCGACAGGAACTCGACCTCCTGGAGGATCGAACGCGCCCGCAGCGCGGCCGACGGAATCTCCACCATGGCGCCGAACTTGGCCCGCAGCCCCGCCGCACGGCAGGCGTCCGCGAACGCCTTGGCGTCGGTACGGTCGGCCACCATGGGCGCCATGACCTCAAGGTAGACGGGCAGCCCCTCGGCCGCCTTCGCCAGCGCGGTCAGCTGAGTGCGCAGCACGTCGGGGTGGTCCAGGAGCGTCCGCAGACCGCGCACGCCCAGCGCCGGGTTCGGCTCGTCCGCCGGAGTCAGGAAGTCCAGAGGCTTGTCCGCACCCGCGTCCAGCACCCGCACGACGACCCGGCCCTCCGGGAACGCCTCCAGCACCTGACGGTAGGCCTCGACCTGCTTCTCCTCGGACGGCGCGTTCTTGCTGTCGTCGAGGAACAGGAACTCGGTACGGAACAGGCCCACACCCTCGGCACCGGCCGCCACGGCCGCCGGCACATCCGCCGGTCCGCCCACGTTGGCCAGCAGCGGCACCTTGTGCCCGTCCGCGGTGACACCCGGACCGGTCGAGGCGGTCAGCGCGGCCTTGCGTTCGGCGGCCGCGGCCTCCAACTCGGCCTTCTTCTCCGCACTCGGGTTCACGAAGATGTCGCCGGTACTGCCGTCGACGGCGATGACCGTGCCCTCGACCAGCTCACCGGCGCCCGGCAGAGCGACCACGGCCGGCACACCGAGCGCCCGCGCCAGGATCGCGCTGTGACTCGTCGGCCCGCCCTCCTCGGTCACGAAACCGAGCACCAGAGTAGGGTCCAGAAGAGCGGTGTCCGCGGGCGCCAGATCCCGCGCGACCAGCACATACGGCTCGTCGCTGTCCGGGACACCCGGCATCGGAACCCCGAGCAGCCGGGCGACGATACGATTCCGCACATCGTCCAGGTCGGCCACGCGGCCGGCCAGGTACTCACCGGCTCCGGCCAGCAGCTCACGGTACGCGGCGAACGCGTCGTACACGGCACGCTCAGCGGTGCTGCCGACGGCGATCCGGCGCTCCACGTCGGCCATCAACTCGGGGTCCTGGGCCATCATGGCCTGCGCCTCGAGCACCGCCTGAGCCTCACCGCCGGCCAGGTTGCCGCGCGCCATCAGGTCGGCGGCGACGGCCTCCACGGCCTGCCGGGCACGCCCCGGCTCCCGCTCCGCCTCTTCCGCCGGGATCTGCTTGGCAGGCGGCTCCAGCACCGCCGTCCCCATGTGCCGAACCTCGCCGATCGCCACACCGTGGCTCACGCCGACGCCTCGCAGCGTTGTCTCCATCTCACCCGTCTCCGATAGTGCGGCGGGTCCCGCCGCCGCGGTGGTTTTCGTGGTCGCCGTCCGCTCCGTCATAGGAGGGGAGGGCGTCGGGGTCGTCAGCTCCAGACGAAGAGGCTGTCGCCGGCCTTCACGTCACCGTCGTCGCGGACGTGGGAGAGGGAGTCGGCCGTGGCCTCCAGGGCCACGACAGGGCACACCGGGGACTTGCCGGCGGCCTCGACCTCGGCCGGGTTCCAACGGATGACGCCCTGGCCGCGGGTCACGGTGTCGCCCTTGTTGACGAGAAGCTCGAAGCCCTGGCCGTTGAGTTGCACCGTGTCGATACCGAGGTGGGTGAGCACGCCGTGGCCGCTCTCGTCGACGACTACGAACGCGTGCGGGTGCAGGGAGACGATGACGCCGTCCACGGGCGCCACGACCTCGGAAGGCTCACGCGCGGGGTCGATCGCTGTGCCCGGGCCGACCATGGCCCCGGAGAAGACCGGATCCGGCACGGCGGCCAGTCCAATGGCGCGTCCTGCCAGAGGGGACGTCACGGTGGTCATGGGAAGCCTCCCGGAGATGGAGCTGCTTACGGGCCGTCACTGCCTGTTCCGGACGGCGCTGAGCAGCAGCGTATGTCATATGAAGTGGCGGTTCCGCATGGAAGCTACCAGGTAGTGGTCTAGACCACCAGCCTAATGGATTTGCACGGGCTCCGAGGCTCCGTGTACAGTCGTACTCCTGCTTGAGGCCGAGCGGCGCTGAAAAGCGTCCTCGCTCAGCAGCACCCAAACTTGTCGGATCCTAACTCGGGATCATCTTCCGCATGTCTGCGGGAGGGTGGTCAGAGGGCCGGAAAAACACTGATAGAGTTTGGAACACCGAAGGGAAGCCCGGAGGAAAGCCCGAGAGGGTGAGTACAAAGGAAGCGACCGTTCCTTGAGAACTCAACAGCGTGCCAAAAGTCAACGC
>NZ_JBEYFE010000045.1:0-52805 GCF_040634235.1 Streptomyces sp. NPDC007157 | reverse complement strand
CTAGATGCGTCAAGTATGCGTCAGGAATCGGTGAGAATGGTGTGATGGCCGCCAGCGACGTCGTAGCCGCGCCCCTGAAAGCCGGGCGCTGCGGTGAGCACCCCTTCAGGGGCGCGGGGAACTGCGCGACCAGCCCCCACGCCCGCAGCCACAGGCCCCACAGGACCCACAGGAAACGCTTCATGAACGATTTCTGAGAACCTCGCCCGACCTGCGAGAAGGTTCCTTATATCGGGCAAACACGCTTCTCGCGGCGTTCTCAGCGGGCCCTCAGGAAGCTCTCATGGTCACGGGACAAGCTGTTTGTCATGACCGAGAGCCTCCGCCGCAGCGGCGAGTACGAGAACCCCCAGGGTCCCCAGGGTGACGCCTACCAGGGCGCGTACCCCCAGCAGCAGCCCGCCTCCACCCCCGTGAACCCGGAGTGGCCGCCCCCGCCGGCGCACCAGCCGACACAGCAGCCGCTGCAGCAGCAGGCCGTCCCTCAGGTCACCGCGGAGCCGCAGACCGCGCAGTTCCCGGAGTACACGGCGGCGCCGCCGCTGCACACGGCGGAGCACCCGGAGCACTCGGCCCACGCGAAGCAGAAGCGCACCCGGGGCCCGATAGCCCTGCTCGCCGCGGTCGCGATCGTCGCGGCGGCCGTCGGCGGCGGCACCGCGTACGCCTTCCAGGAGCTGACCGGCAAGAACGACGTCGTCTCCTCCAGCACCACCACCAGCGTGGTGCCCTCCAGCAAGAAGGGGGACGTCGCCACGATCGCCGCCGCCGTCAGCCCGAGCGTCGTCGAGATCACCGCCACCCTGAGCAACGGCACCTCCACCGGCTCCGGCGTCGTCATCAGCAGCAACGGCGAGATCGTCACCAACAACCACGTGATCTCCGGCGCCCAGTCGATCAAGGCCACCACCAGCACCGGCAAGTCCTACACCGCCGAGGTCGTCGGCACCGACAGCGCCAAGGACCTCGCCCTCATCAAGCTCCAGGGCGCCTCCGGTCTCAAGACCGCCACCCTCGGCAACTCCGACGGCGTCCAGGTCGGCGACACGGTCGTCGCGATCGGCTCCCCCGAGGGCCTCAGCGGCACCGTCACCAGCGGCATCGTCTCCGCGCTCAACCGGGACGTGACCGTCTCCACCGACGAGGGCCAGGACCAGCAGAGCCAGGGCGGCGACGGCAGCGGCCAGTGGCCGTTCTCCTTCGGCGGCCGGCAGTTCAACGGCGACACGGGCTCGTCCACGACGACCTACAAGGCGATCCAGACCGACGCCTCGCTGAACCCCGGCAACTCCGGCGGCGCGCTGATCGACGCCGGCGGCAACATCATCGGGATCAACTCGGCGATGTACTCGGCCAGTTCGGACTCCTCCTCGTCCTCCTCGGACGCGGGCAGCGTCGGCCTCGGCTTCGCCATCCCGATCAACACCGTCAAGTCCGACCTGGCCAAGCTGCGGGCGGGCTCCACCAGCTGAGGCACGGCACCACGAACACACCGAGCGCAAGGGAGTACGTCATGATCAAGCAGGTTATGCACCACACGACCAGTGACAGCCCGGCCGACTTCGACCTCGCTCTCGAGGTGGCCCACGAACTCAACGCACCGACCGAGGCAGTGGTGGCCCCGGCCGCGCGCGCCCCGGAGATCGTGCCGGCCCCGGAGCTGATGGGGCTGCGCATGTCCGCGGCCCGGCCGCACCAGCGCAAGGTGCCGCTGAGCCGGATGACCCTGGTACGCGGCTAGGGGGCGTTCCGCCCCACTGGTGTGCATACCCGACAGCCCGGAAACATGCGAGGCTGAGAGGCGTCCCGCCACGAGCCACCGCACCCCGATCCATCACACCCCGAGGAACCGCGAGCGATGAGCCCCGCCGAAGCCGACCGTGACCCCCAGCGCATTCTGATCGTCGACGACGAGCCGGCCGTACGCGAAGCCCTCCAGCGCAGCCTGGCCTTCGAGGGGTACGAGACCGAGGTCGCGGTCGACGGGGCGGACGCGCTGGAGAAGGCCACGGCCTACAAGCCGGACCTGATCGTCCTCGACATCCAGATGCCGCGCATGGACGGCATGACCGCGGCCCGCCGGATCCGCGGGGCGGGCGACACGACCCCGATCCTGATGCTGACGGCCCGCGACACGGTCGGCGACCGCGTCACCGGCCTCGACGCCGGGGCGGACGACTACCTGGTCAAGCCCTTCGAACTCGACGAACTCTTCGCCCGTATCCGCGCCCTCCTGCGCCGCAGCTCCTACGCGGGCTCGGTGGCCGACGGGGGCCAGGAGGACGAGGCACTCACCTTCGCCGACCTGCGCATGGACCTGGCGACCCGCGAGGTCACCCGGGCCGGCCGGCAGGTGGAGCTGACCCGCACCGAGTTCACGCTCCTGGAGATGTTCATGGCCCATCCACGCCAGGTCCTCACCCGCGAGCAGATCCTCAAGGCCGTCTGGGGCTTCGACTTCGAGCCCTCCTCCAACTCCCTCGACGTCTACGTCATGTACCTCCGCCGCAAGACCGAGGCCGGCGGCGAGCCCCGCCTCGTCCACACCGTGCGCGGCGTCGGGTACGTCCTGCGCCAGGGCGGCGCGGAGTGAACAGGCTCGCCCGCCGCTTCCGCACCCTCCCGATCCGCGCCCGCCTGTCGATGCTGGTCGCGGCGGCGGTGGCGTTCGCGGTGGCGGCGGTGTCGGTGACGTGCTGGTTCATCGTGCAGGGGAAGCTGTACGACCAGGTGGACGCCGATCTGAAGAAGTCGGCACAGCGGCCGGTGAGGATGAGCCAGGCGGTGGGACTCCTGTCGGTGTGCCCACAAGCGCCGAGCGAGGTGACCGACTCCGAGTCGGACTCGGACGGTCTGCGGTTTCCCAACGCCTACTACACGCAGTTGGTGAAGGCCGACGGCTCGTTCTGTGTCTCCTCGGACTCCCCGGGCACGCTGAAGACGACACGGGACGACCAGGCCATCGCCAAGAACGCGACGAGTGGCAAAGGGGTCTACCGCAACGGCGTGGACACATCGGGGAACGACGTCCGCGTGCTGACGATCCCCCTGCTGGTCAGCCAGGACCTCGGGTCACAGCCCCGGATCTACCCCGACGTTGCTCTCGTGAGCGCCGTCTCCCTCAAGAACACCGAGAAGACCCTCAACGACCTGGCCCTGCTGCTCCTCCTCGTCTCCGGTGTCGGAGTCATCGGCGCCGGAGCCGCCGGCCTCGCGGTCGCCCGCGCCGGTCTGCGCCCCGTCGACGAACTCACCGAAGCCGTCGAACACGTCGCCCGTACCGAGGACCTGAGCATCCGCATCCCGGTGGAGGAGGAGTCGGACGACGAGATCGCCCGCCTGTCGCGCTCCTTCAACTCGATGACGACGTCGCTCGCGAACTCCCGGGAACTGCAACAGCAACTCATCGCGGACGCCGGCCATGAACTCCGTACCCCCCTCACCTCCCTCCGTACGAACATCGAGCTCCTCACCCGCAGTGAGGAGACCGGCCGCCCGATCCCTCCGGCGGACCGCAAGGCGCTGCTCGCCTCGGTGAAGGCGCAGATGACGGAGCTGGCGTCGCTGATCGGCGACCTCCAGGAGCTGTCCCGGTCGGAGGGCCAGCGCGGCGAACGCGTCCAGGTGGTGGCGTTGCAGGACACGGTCGAGGCCGCCCTGCGCCGCGCCCAGCTGCGCGGCCCGGAGCTGAAGATCACGGCGGACGTACGGCCCTGGTTCGTACGCGCCGAGCCCTCCGCCCTGGAACGGGCGATCGTCAACATCCTGGACAACGCCGTGAAGTTCAGCCCCGAGGGCGGCACGATCGACGTCGCCCTGGACCGCGGCGTCCTCACCGTCCGCGACCACGGCCCCGGCATCCCGGAGGACGAACTCCCCCACGTCTTCGACCGATTCTGGCGCAGCCCGAGCGCACGGGCGCTGCCGGGCTCCGGCCTCGGCCTGTCCATCGTGGCCCGCACGGTCCAGCAGGCCGGCGGCGAGGTCACCCTGACCCGCGCGACCGGCGGCGGCACGGTGGCGACCGTACGACTGCCGGGGGCGCCCACGACTCAGCCGGAGGCAGGACAGTAGGTTCGGCCTCCTGGCCGTCGGCCGTCTCCTGAGCTGCGTGAAGGCTCCACAACGAGGCCGCCTATCCTCTCCCCAGTCGCGCACCCGTTCGGTGCGTCAGGGGAGGGTTCGGGACATGGACGAGGGCGGATTCGAACGCGAGTACCGGAAGCGGCGAAGGCCGCCCGGGTCGTACCTCCTCCTGCTGGGGGTGGTGCTGTTCAACGCCCTCCTCCAGACCGGCCGTCTCCCCGACGACGGCGACAGCGGGGACTGGTGGGGGCCGCCCGTCTTCGGGCTGCTGATCGTCGTACTGCTCGCGCGGGTCGGACTGGAGCAGTACCGGGCGTGCACCAGGGTCACGAGCGCCGGGATCACCGCGCGGGGACCACTGCGGACCCGTACCTGGGCCTGGTCCGAGGTGTACGACATCCGGGTCGAGCCGGTCCCGCGCGGCTCCGGCCAGAACGGTCCCCGGTGGCTCACCCACCTGTACGACTTCGACGGCCGCCGCTTCCTGCTCCCGCACCTCGACGACTGGCAGCTGGCCGACCCCTACGCCGAGGTCTCGGAGCTGTGCCTGGCCGCCGACCCACAGCGCAGCCTCGACTGGACGCGACGCCCGGACATCGAGGAGCGGATCCTGCGGGGGGCCGTGCGGCGCAGGGCACGGTTGTGGGGCGGCTACGGAGCCGTCGCCATGATCGTGGTGATGTTCGTGGTCTCCCTGGCGCTGGTGTTCCCGGACCGGGCGGACCATCCCTTCCTGCTGCTGGTGTGCGTCCCGGTCGCCTCGGGCGTCGTGCTGAGCGCCGTACTCCAGTGGTACTGGAGCACCCGACCGCCGCGTTCCCTGAGCCGGCAGCCCGACTGACGTCAGGGAACGGTCTTATCCTCTCCTCAGCCGCGCACCAGTTCGGTGCGGGCCTGAGGAGGGGGGCCTCGATGGGGGAGGCGACAGGCGTGGAGCGCGTGTACCGGAGACGGCGCAGGCTCCCGGGGCGGTACTTCTTGGCGGCGGGCGCGGCCATCGGGGTGGCGCTCCTGCGGGTCTACACGGACGACAGCGAGCTGCGCAGATGGGGAGCGCTGGGGATCGGGCTGCTGCTCGTGACGGTCCTGGTCATGGTCCCGCTGAACCAGTACCGGGCGCACACCCGGGTGACCGCCCACGGCGTCACCGCGCAGTGGGCCCTGCGCGCACGGACCTGGGCCTGGCGGGAGGTGTACGACATCCGGGTCGAGCGTGTCCCGGGCAATGGCACCGGGACGACGTATCCGGAGTGGGTCGCCTACCTGTACGACTTCCAGGGCCGTCGGTTCACGCTCCCGCAGCTCAACAACTGGCAGCTGGACGACCCGTACGCCGAGGTCACCGACCTCTGTCTGGCCGCCGTCCCGTACCGCGGCCTCGACTGGACGCGACGCCCGGACATCGAGGAGCAGATCGTACGGCGGATCGCGCGGGGCAAGACGTGGGCCGTGGTGGCGGCCTTGGCCCTGGTGGCGCTGATCGTCGCGGCCGTCTTCGCCGTGAACCCGGTGTGACCGCCCGCCCGGCAGCCGTAACCCAGGCACATCCCCGGCAGCGAGGAAGATCTCGCCGGCCGACGACGACGTGCCCGTGCGGGTCGGCGGTGCGGGGCGGCCGTGCGGGGCGGGACCGGCCGGACCGTGCGCGGGGTGGGGCACACCCTGCGGACGGCTCCTACCACCTGAGGATCATCGTCTCGTCCGGTGCCGGTGCCGCCGCGATGGCCTCGGGGAGCGGATGGGCCAGGGCGGCGTACGCGCCGTCGCGGGCCAGGAGTTCGCCGTGCGTGCCGGACTCCACCAGGCGGCCGTGGTCGACGACCAGGATGCGGTCGGCGTCGGGGGCGAGGGTGAGGTCGTGCGTGATCATGATGGTCGTACGGCCCGCCATCAGCCTGCGCAGCGGGGTCACCACCTGGCGGGCGGCGATCGCGTCCAGGCCCGCGGTGGGCTCGTCGAGGACGAGGACCGGGGCGGCGCGCAGCATCGCGCGGGCGATGGCGATGCGCTGGAGCTGACCCCCGGAGAGGGCGGCCGTGCCGGGCGCGATGTGGGTGTCGTAGCCCTCGGGGAGGGCGGCGACGAAGTCGTGGGCGGCGGCGTCCCGGGCCGCCTGCTCGATCTCGGTGTCCGTCGCCCCGGGCCGGCCGCACCCGATGTTCTCGCGGACCGTGCCGTTGAGGATCAGCGTCTGCTGCGGGAGCAGGGCGACGTTCTCCCGGAGGAACTCCAGGGATACGTCCGGGAGCGGGACGCCGTCCAGGCAGATCACGCCGGCCGAGGGGTCGTAAAAGCGGGTGAGGAGCTTGGAGAGGGTGGACTTGCCGGCGCCGCTCCGGCCGGTGACCAGGACGAGTTCGCCGGGGCCGGCCGCGAGGTCGACGTCCCGGAGGGAGGCGCGGGGGGACTCCGGGTAGCGGAAGGAGACGTTGTGGAAGCTGACCCAGCCGCGTACCGGCCAGGGGCCGACCGGCCGGGCGGGGTCGGTGACGGCGGGCTCGGCGTCCAGGATCTCGTTGATGCGTTCCGCGCCCGCGGTGGCCGCGGTGAGGGTGAGGCCGAGCTGGCCGAGGTTGCGGATCGGCGGGTACAGGTAGCCGAGGAAGGCGGCGAAGGCGAGCAGCTGACCGAGGGTCATGCGGTCGGCGGAGATCTCCCAGACGCCCAGGCCGATCACGGCGAGCACGCAGAGGGTCTCGACGACCTCGACGAACTGCGCGTACATCTCGCTGAGCCGCGCGCCGCGCACGCTCGCCCGCATCCAGGCGCGGGCCTCGACGTCGAGGCGCTTCTCCTCGTCCCGGCGCCGGTTGTACGCCTGGGTGAGGACGACGTTGCCGAGGGACTCCTCGACCACGGAGGTGATCGCGCCGTCGGCGACCCGCTCGTCCTGGGAGGCCGTCCTGATCCGGCCGGAGAAGCGGCGGGCGGCGAACAGGAACAGGGGCGCGAGCACGAAGGTGGCCAGGGCCAGGTCCCAGCGCAGCCACAAGGCGGCGGCCGCGTAGAAGACGGCGGAGAAGGCGGCGGCGACGGTGCCGACGACACCCGAGACGACCATCTGCTCGATGGCCTCGACGTCACCGGTGAGGCGCTCCACCAGGTCGCCCTGGCGGTGCTTCTGGAAGAAGTGCGGGGGCAGGTCCTGGACGTGCCGGAAGACCTTGGCGCGCAGCCGCAGCACGAATCGCTCGGCGGTCCAGGTGGCCAGTGAGTTGCCGCAGTAGCCGACGAACGCGCCGAGCGCGGCGACGCCCAGCCAGGCACCGGCCGGGCCCCAGAAGGCGGACAGCGAACCGGCCGCCAGGGCGTTGTCGGTGAGGTCGGCGAAGAGCAGGATCGCGGCGGTCTCGGCGAGCGCGGACACCACCACGCAGGCGATGATCGCGCCGAGCCACCCGCGGTCGCCGCGGGTCAGCGGCCAGAAGCGGCGGAAGGCCACCCGGGCTTCTCTCATGGTCGACGACTCCCTTCTTGTCTCTGTGCGCACCGGAGCGCACATGGCCGAGGCGGGGCCACCGGTACGACCGAGCTCAACCGGTGGCCCCGCCTCGCTGCGTGCCTCAGCCCTTGTCGACGGGGCGGCGCTTCGGAGCCGGCTTCTTCGGCGCGGGCTTCTTCGGGGCCGGGGCGGGCTTGTGGTGCTTCCTGACGGGGACGATCTTGTGGAAGCTCATGGTGCTGTTCCTCTCTGTCGTGGCCTCTGCCGGGGCCTCTGTCGTGGTTCTGCAACAGTTCCTCTACCGCCCTGCCGCAATAACCTGTGAATTGATTTGAATTACGTCTGTAAATTCTTTGTCAGCGCTGGTCGCCGACCGGGCGACGCTTCGGGGCCGGCTTCTTCGGAGCGGGCTTCTTCGGGGCCGGGGCGGGCTTGTGGTGCTTCTTGACCGGGGCAATCTTGTGGAAGCTCATGGTGTTCTCCTTCGTTCTGTCGTCCGCGCCGTTCGCTTTCGACATGGAAAACATTACGTGGTCCGCGAGCCGAAGAAAGCCATTTTCACTTAGACCTCGATGAATTGCGGCTGAGATCAATTTTCAGGAGCAACGTGGAACCAAACACCCCCTCACACAGGTTTTATAAAACAGAACGGGCCCGGTGCACGCGGGTGCGCGCACCGGGCCCGAGGGCTGGTGTGGGGTGACTACTGCACGATCGTGATCCGGTCGGTGGCCGGAGGCGCGATCGGGCTCGTGGCCGAGGAGTTGGCCGTCAGGTAGTCCGCCAGGGCGGACAGGTCGTCGGTGCCGACGACGTCGCCGGTGCCCTGGCCGAGGGTGGTGAAGCCGTCGCCGCCGCCCGCGAGGAAGGAGTTGGTGGCGACGCGGTAGGTGGCCGCCGGGTCGATGGCGGTGCCGTTCAGCTTCACGGAGTCGGTGACGACGCGGTCCGCGCCCGTCTTCGTCAGGTCCAGGGTGTAGGTGAGGCCCTTGGAGGGCTGGAGGATCTTCGGGGCTGCGGCGTTGCCCCCGCTCACCTGCTCCTTGAGGGCCTGGATGACCTGGGCCCCGGTGAAGTCCTGGAGGTTGACGGTGTTGGCGAACGGCTGGACCGTGAAGCCCTCGGCGTAGGTCACCACGCCGTCGCCCTCGCTCCCCTTGGCCGCGTACGTCAGCCCGGCCCGCACCCCGCCCGGGTTCATCAGCGCCAGGTCGGTCTCCGGGTCCAGCTTCTTGCCGTACGCCAGTTGCGCGTCGGCGATCAGGTCGCCCATCGGGGACTCGGTGCCGGTGCTGTTGACGTCGGCGGAGATGTAGCCGATGGCGCGGTTGCCGATCGGGGCGGCGAGGGTGTTCCACTTGCCGATCAGCGCGGTCAGGTCGGGCGCCTTGGCGACGTCCCGGGTGACCACGTGGTTGGCCGACCGTACGGCCGTACGCACGATGTCGCCGGTGCGGCGGTCGTAGGTGAGGGTGGTGTCCGTGTACAGGCGGCCGAAGGAGGCCGCCGAGGTGACCATGCGGGGCCGGCCGGACGGGTCGTCGATCGTGCAGACGTACGCGGTGTGGGTGTGGCCGGTGACGAGCGCGTCCACGGCGGGGGTGACGTTCTTCGCGATGTCGACGATCGGCCCGGAGACGCCGCTGCCGGCGCCCGAGGAGTCGCAGTCGTAGTTGTAGTTGGCGGAGGCCGGGAAGCCGCCCTCGTGCACCAGCGCCACGATCGACTGGACACCCTGGCGCTGGAGCACCTTGGCGTACTTGTTGATCGTCTCGACCTCGTCCTTGAAGGCCAGCCCCTTGACGCCGTCGGCGGAGACGATGTCGGGCGTGCCCTCCAGGGTGACGCCGATGAAGCCGATCTTGACGTCCTTCTTCTTCCAGACCCAGTACGGCTTCAGGATCGGCTTGCCGGTCTTCTCGTCGAGGACGTTGGCGGCCAGGTAGGGGAAGTCGGCGCCCTTGAACTTCTTGTCGGTGTAACAGCCGTCGGTGGGGTGGCAGCCGCCGTTCTGCAGGCGCGCGAGTTCCCTGGCGCCCTCGTCGAACTCGTGGTTGCCGACCGTCGTCACGTCCAGGTCGAGCTTGTTGAGCGCCTCGATGGTGGGCTCGTCGTGGAAGAGCCCGGAGATCAGCGGGGAGGCGCCGACCATGTCACCGCCGGCGGCCGTGACCGAGTACGGGTTGCCCTCGCGGGCCTGGCGCAGGTGGGTCGCGAGGTACTCGACACCGCCCGCGTCGATCGTCTTGGTCGTCCCGTCGGCCTGGGTTTCGGTGACCCGGCCGGAGGAGCCGGCCGGCGGCTCCAGGTTGCCGTGCAGGTCGTTGAAGGAGAGGAGCTGGACGTCCTGGTAGCGGCTGGGGCCGTGGTGCCCGTGCCCCTTGCCGGTGTGCGCGTCGGCGGGCAGCGCGCTCGCCAGCGCGGCGGCGGTGGCGAGCGCGGCGGCGGACGCGAGCAGAGCGTACGTACGGCGTCTGGACGGTCTGGACTTCGCTTGCATGGAACCCCCCTGTGGGTCTGCTGAGAAGTGGCCCGGTCCGGCGCAGCCTAGGATCAACGCGCGTAGCGCAACAGGGGGTTCATGGTTACATCCTGGTTGCCTTTTGCCCCGCCCTTTACCTTCGCCCTTGCCCCCACTTTGTCCGTCCGGCCCCGTACCCTCGTACGCATGACCAGCGACGACACCGCACGGCCGCCCATGTACTCCCGCTCCATCGACACCTACTCCGCGCTCACCCCGGACCAGGCCGAGGCCGTGCTGGGACTGCTGGCGGAGGCGGCCCGGGCCGACGGCCAGCAGCCGGTGTCCGAGCAGGGCCGGATCCAGATCCGCGGCGGCGCCCGCGAGGGCGTCTCCCATCTGCTGCTCAGCGTCGGCGACGAACTCGTGGGCTACGCCCAGCTGGAGGACACCGACCCGGTGGAGGCCCCGGCCGCGGAACTCGTCGTCCACCCCGCCCACCGGGGCCACGGCCACGGCCGCGCGCTCGGCTCCGCCCTCCTCGCGGCCTCCGGCAAGCGGCTGCGCGTGTGGGCCCACGGCGGCCACTCGGCGGCCCGCCACCTCGCCCAGGTCCTCGGCCTCACCCTGTTCCGCGAACTGCGCCAGATGCGCCGCCCGTTGACGGACCTGGACCTGCCCGACCCGAAGCTGCCCGAGGGCGTGACGGTCCGTGCCTTCGTGCCCGGCCAGGACGACACGGCCTGGCTCGCCGTGAACGCGGCCGCCTTCGCCCACCACCCCGAACAGGGCTCGCTCACCCAGCGCGACCTGGACGACCGCAAGTCCCAGCCCTGGTTCGACCCGGCCGGGTTCTTCCTCGCCGAGCGCTCGGGCGAACTCGTCGGCTTCCACTGGACGAAGGTCCACGACCAGGACGGCCTGGGCGAGGTCTACGTCCTCGGCGTCTCCCCCGCCGCCCAGGGCGGCGGCCTCGGCAAGTCCCTCACCACCATCGGCCTGCGCCACCTGTCCGACCGGGGCCTGCCGACGGCGATGCTCTACGTCGACGCCGACAACACGGCGGCGGTGGCGGTGTACGAACGCCTCGGCTTCACGACCCACGAGACGGACCTGATGTACCGCACGGAGACGTGAGAACGGTCAGCCCTCCCCGCAGTCGTCCGGGCCCTTCGGCGCGTTCACGCCGAGCAGGTGGGCCGCCTGCGCCGCCGTCGTCCGGGGCGATGTCAGCTGGGGCCAGTGGGCCTTCACCCGGGCGGTGATCGTGTCGTGCGGGGCGTCGAGCAGCTCCCGTACGACCTCGGTGGCCTGGGCCGAGACGCCCATGCTGCCGCCGTCCGGGGTGAGGACCGCGGCCGGGCCGGTGAGGCTGTCGTCGATGCGGAGCCGGCGGAAGGTGTCCGTCGGGGTGGGGTCGTCGGCGAGGGCCAGCCACATCGTCGTGACCGCCCGGGCGTCGCACATGTCGATGGACGCCATCTCGTTGCCCGCCACCAGGACCCTGGCGACGCCGACCGCGAACTCGGGGACCCGGTTGCCGCCCCACTGGGTGCCGACCGTGACCGTGCCCCTGGTCGAACTGGTCGGCAGGGTGGCGTCCGTGGTCAGGTCGGTGATCTCCTGGATGCGCTGGCGGACGATGAGACGGCTGGTCACCGCGTCGCCGCCCGCCTCGGCCCGCACCCGGCGCACCACTCCCGCCCAGTCGGCCGCCCAGCCCGTCCAGTCCGGGTAGGCGCAGTACCGGGATCCGTCGCGCTCCACACACGTCTGGAACTTCCCCGGGCGGTCCGCCTCCGCCTTCCGGGTGGCCTGGAGCGAGGCCGACGTGCCCGGGGTCTGGCCGTTCACGCCGGCGACCGTCGCGGCCAGGGCCACGGCCGTCACCACCTGGAGCGCCCGCGTCCGGCCGCCCGCCACCAGTACCGCGACGCTCGCCGCCAGCACCGTCAGCCCCGCCAGGTACAGCGCGTGCCAGCCCGCCGGGCGGCCCAGCAGCTCGCCCGGGACCGGGGTGCCGCCGTTCTCCTGCACCGTCGGCCAGAGCCACTGGACACCGTGCGCGCCGCCCGTGACGCCGCCGAGGAGGGTGACGACGACCGCCAGGGCGATCACGAACAGCACCGGGGCCGCCGCGTACGGCAGCACACGGGCCAGCAGGACACCGACCGCCCCGGAGAGCAGCACCGTCAGCGGGGCGACGGCGAGTTCGGCGAGCGAGCCGTGGCCGGCCGCGCCCGGCCGCAGCGCCGCCCAGCCGAACTGGACGCCCACCACCAGGGCCACGCCGACGGCGAACGGCACCACCGACAGGGCGTGCGCCAGCGTGCGCCGCGGCGGCGACATGACCAGCACCGAGAGCTGCTCCTCCAGCCCGCGCCGCCGGTTCAGCAGGGCGGCCCGGTGCACGCACGCCAGCAGGGCGACGCAGAGCAGCATGGGACCGCCCTGGGTGGCCCGGTCGGCGTCGTGGAGGACCGGGTACGCGTCCATGCCCTCGTCCCGGCCGAGCAACTGGTACCCGACGTAGACGAGATAGACCAGGCCGAGTACCACCACCGGTATCTGCAGGGCGAGTTGGCGGGCCTCGAAGGCCGCGAGGGTCAGCACGGACGCGGCACGGCGGCCGGGACCGCCCGCTACCGGCACGGCCGGCTTCACCAGGGTCGTCGTCATGCCGCCGCCACCTTTGTGGTCTCGTCGTCGAGGACCAGCAGGTAGCCGTCCTCCAGGGTCGGTTCGAGCAGGTCGGCGCCGGCCGGCGGGTCGCCCACGTTGCGGTAGGTGCCGCTGCCGGTGCGCCAGCCCGCCCGGGCGCCCGCGGCGCGTTCGGTACTGCTCCACACCCGGCCCGCCGCCCGTGCCGTCAGCTCGGCGGGGGTGCCGTCGAAGCGGACCCGGCCGCCCGCCAGGACGATCACGTGGTGGCAGAGCATCGCCACGTCCTCGGTCTGGTGGGTGGAGAGCAGCACCGTGCGGCCCTCGCCCGCCTCCGCGACCAACTCCCGGAACCGCATCCGCTGTTCGGGGTCGAGGTGGACGGTCGGCTCGTCCAGGACCAGGAAGCCGGGGTCGCCGACGAGGGCCGCGGCCAGCGCGACCCGCTGGCGCATGCCGCCGGACAGCCGCCTGATGCGCGCGCCGCGTACGTCGGCGAGCCCGACCTGGTCCAGGACGCGCCGCACCTCGCGGTGGCGCTCGGCCCGGCTGGTCAGCTCCTTGAGGACGGCCACGTAGTCGACGAACTCGAAGGCCGTGAAGTCGGGGTGGAAACCGGGGGTCTGCGGAAGGTAGCCGAGCGTGCGGCGGACGGCGAGGCGCCCGGCCGGGGTCGACGGGTCCTCGCCACGGACCGTGAAGCCGCCGCTGTCCGGCGGTACGGCCGTGGCCAGGACCTTCAGCAGGGTCGTCTTCCCGGCGCCGTTCGGGCCCAGCAGGCCCGTCACGCCGTCCGTCAGACGCAGTGAGACGCCGTCCAGGGCCCGGGTGCCGCCGTAGCGCACGGTGAGGCCTGCGGCGGAGACAGTGGTGTGCACGTGAGACTCCAGATCAGTAGGGCTTGGCGTCGAAGCGGTCCCGCGCCCGGTGCAGCAGGAAGATCGCCAGCGCGGCCAGGGCCGCGGCCACCGACTGGCCCGCCGACGTGAACGCGGCCGGCGTGGCCGTGGGGTGCCGCGCGGCCACCACCATCAGCAGCGTCCAGGCGCCGCCGACCAGGCCGGGGCCGAGCAGCGGGCCCAGCCGCGCGGAGAGCGCAAGACCGGCCGCGGTGAGCGCGAGGGCGGGCAGCAGCCAGCCGAAGGCGAGCAGGCCGTACCCCGGAAGGGCCAGCGCGGCAAGGCAGTTGAGGCCGAGCGAGGCGGCCAGCGCGGCCACCGTGCGGATCATCAGCAGCCGGAAGCCGTGCGTCGGGGCTACCGCGGCGATCTCGTACGTCGGGTCGAGCGTCGGGCCGTACGACAGCGCCACCGCGGCCAGCGGAAGGAGCGGGGCCAGCGCCAGGAACAGGGCCGGGGCGTCCACCAGGCGCACCACGGTGACCGTCGCCGCCAGCACGAAGGCGACCGACGCCAGCCAGGAGCGGCGCAGCACCGGGGTCGCGGTGAGCAGCCGTGCGGTGTGCTCACCGACGCCCAGCCTCATCAGCAGCCGTTCGCCCCATGCCGGCCGGGGCGCGTCCAGTTCGGCGTCCAGGCGGTCCCAGCCGGCGTCCAGCGCGACCGGGTCGAAGACCCCCGCGAGCACCGCCCGGCACTCGGCGCAGGAGCCGACGTGGGTGTCGGCCGACCACAGCAGCGGCGCCGCCAACTCGCCGCGCGCGTAGGCCCGCAGCTCTTCCTCAGACACATGCCAGGTCATGCCAACTCCTCCCGCAACTGCTTGCGCGCCCGCATCGCCCGTGTCTTGACCGTCCCCGGCGGAATGCCGAGCAGGACCGCCGCCTCCCGGGTGGTCAGCCCGTCGATCACCGTCGCCTGGAGTACCGCCCGCAGCTCCGGCGAGAGCCGGACCAGGGCCCCGGCGAGGTCCCCGTGCTCCACCCCCGCGAGCACGCGTTCCTCCGCCGAGGCCTCGTCCCGGTGCCGCAGCCGCGCCAGCGCCTGCCGCAGCCGGCCCCGGGCCCCGTCCCCGCGCAGCACGTCGACCAGCCGCCGCGACCCGATCCGCCACAGCCACCCGGCGGCGTCGCCCTCCTCGTGGTAGCGGGCCGTACCGCGCCACACCGCGAGGAACGTCTCCTGTACGACGTCGTCGACGACCGCCGGATCGGCGCACCGGCCGCGCAGCCGCGCGGTCAGCCACGGCGCGTACCGCCGGTACAGCTCCTCGAAGGCGCGCCGGTCCGAGTCCGCCGCGATCGCCCGCAGCAGCTCCCCGTCGCTTCTCGTTCCGCTCACGTCTCCTCATCGCACGAGCCCGGCCGATCGGTTCACGGGCTCCGGGACCGTTCCGGAAATCTTCCGGGATTGACTTTCGGCCCACCCTTGCACCACCCTTTCACTACTCAATTAGTGAAAGGGTGGTTGTACGGGTGGTCGAGTACCGCATCGACCGGCGCTCCGGCGTCGCCACCTACGTCCAGATCGTCCAGCAGACCAAGCAGGCACTCCGGCTCGGCCACATACAGCCGGGAGACAAACTGCCCACCGCGCGTGAGGTGGTCGAGGCCACGGCCATCAACCCCAACACGGTGCTCAAGGCCTACCGGGAGCTGGAGCGGGAGGGCCTGGTCGAGGCACGGCGCGGCCTCGGCACGTTCGTGAAACGCGCCCTGGGCACCGCCCCGGCCGAGTCCCCGCTGCACGGGGAGCTGGACGACTGGGCCGTCCGCGCCCGGGAGTCCGGCATGGACCGGGACGACGTGGCCGCACTCTTCACCGCCGTACTGGAGAAGCACTTCCAAGGAGAGAGTTCATGACCGACACCGCGATAGCGGCCACCGCACTCGGCAAGCGGTTCGGCCGGCGCGGGGGCTGGGCGCTGCGCGACTGCGGCTTCCGGCTCCCGGCCGGCCGCGTCTGTGCCGTCGTAGGCCCCAACGGCGCGGGCAAGTCCACGCTCCTCGCCCTCGCCGCCGGTCTGCTGGGCCCGACCGAGGGCGAGCTGACCGTCCTCGGCACCACCCCGGCCGAGGCGCGCAGCCGGGTCGGTTACGTCGCCCAGGACAAGCCGCTGTATCCGCAGCTCACGGTCGGCGAGACGCTCCGGATGGGCGCCGACCTCAACCCGGGGCGCTGGGACGCGGCCACCGCCGAGCACATCGTGGCCGGCGGCGACCTGGACCCGAAGTCCCGGGTCCGCGCCCTCTCCGGCGGCCAGCGCACCCGGGTCGCGCTCGCCCTCGCACTCGGCAAGCGGCCCGAACTGCTGCTCCTGGACGAGCCGATGGCCGACCTCGACCCGCTGGCCCGGCACGAACTGATGGGCCTGCTCATGGTGGAGGCCGCCCAGCACGGCACCACCATCGCGATGTCCTCGCACGTGGTCGCCGAGTTGGAGGACTCCTGCGACCATCTGCTGCTGATCGGCGGCGGCCGGGTCCGGCTGGCCGGCGAGATCGACGACCTGCTGGCCGCCCACACCCGGGTCGGCGCCGGCGCCGACGCCGACCTCGCCCCGCACACCGTGGTGGAGTCCCGGACCACCGGCCGCCAGCTGAGCGCCATGATCCGCCCGGCGGGCCCGCTGCCCGCCGACTGGCGCACCGACTCCCCCTCCCTGGAGGAGCTGGTCCTCGCCCATCTCCGCAACCCCGAGGCCCCGGCCCTGACCGCGGTGGAGGCTGCCGTATGACCACCCTGACCGCACCCGCGCCGGCCGCCCGCACCCGGGCCCACCTCACCCGCTGGCTGCTGCGCCTGCACCGCCCCGCGCTGTACGTCTGGGCGGGCCTGGTGCTCGCCGCCGCCGTCCTGCTCCTCCTCCTGCACGGCCCCATGACCGACGCCGCGGCCGACGCCTGGCGCCAGTACCACGGCTGCCCGGAGTGGCCGAAGCCGTGTTCGTACGACCAGAACGCGATCCTGCGCTACAAGGACTGGTACAACTACGCCACCCTGGTCATGGCCGCGGTGCCCCTCCTGGTGGCCGCCTGGGCGGGCGGCGCGGTCGGCAAGGAGCTGGAGTCCGGCACCGCCCGGCTGGCCTGGACCCAGTCCAGCACCCCCGTGCGCTGGCTGACCGTCCGCCTCGCGGTCCCGGCCGCCGCCGTCGCCGCCGGGACCGGACTGCTGGTCTGGCTGCACCACCTGGCCTGGGCCGCGGGCAAGGGCCGTATCGACACCGCCAAGCAGTGGTACGACATCTGGACCTTCCACGCCAACGGCCCCACCCTCGTCGCCCTGGCCCTGTGCGGCCTGACGGCGGGCGCGCTGACGGGCCTGCGGTCCCGCCGCACCCTGCCCGCCCTGGGCCTCGGCCTGCTCCTCACCGGCGCGATCTGGACCGTCACCCAGCTGCTCCTGCCCCGCATGTGGCCGACGCGGACCAGCACCGGAGAGGCCTACTTCGCCCTCCCCAACAGCTCCTGGACGGTGTGGGAGAGCAAGAGCGGCACAGTCCCCTCCGGCGACTACCACCCGGCCTCGCACTACTGGCCGCTCCAGCTGACCACCACCGCCCTGCTCCTCGCCGTGGCGGCCCTGCTGACCCTGGGCTGCTACCTGGCGCTGCGCCGCCTGACCGGAAAGACGACCGCCTGATGACCGCCCTGTCCGCCGCCCCCGCCCCCGGTCCCGCCGCCGCCCAGCGCTCCCTGCGCCGGCTGCACCGCCCGGCCCTGCTCGTCTGGACCGCGTTCGGGCTGCTGGTGACGGGCTGGCTGCTCTGGCTGCACTTCTCCGAGCTGCCCGCAGAGCGGGCCTGCCTCGGCTTTCACCACTCCGCCGACGGCAACCTCCCCACCTGCGTCTACTCGGCGTTCACAGACGCCAACAACATCTTCAACTTCCTCGGCGAGGCCCTCAGCTACTCCGCCGTCGCCGTCGCCGCCTGGGCGGGCGCCGCGCTGATCGGCCGGGAGCTGGAGTCCGGCACCGCCAAGCTGGCCTGGACCCAGTCGGTCTCCCCGGCCCGCTGGCTGGCCGGCAAGCTGATCGTGGCCGCCGTACCGCTGCTCGCCGGGGGCGGGCTGCTGGCGCTGTTCTTCGGCTGGGTGTGGACCTCCGACCAGGACGACCTGGTCACCAACTGGACCTGGGACCGCGTCTTCATCCCGCGCGGCCCGCTGCTGCCGGCCCTGCTGCTGCTCGGCCTCGCGGTCGGCGCGCTGGCCGGGATCGCCCTGCGCCGCACCCTGCCCGCGCTGGCCGTGGCCGCCGCCGTGACCCTGGTGATCAGGCTGTATCTGCGCGCGGCATGGCTGCCGCTGCACGGTCCGCTGCACGGCTTCTGGGCCGTCCACCTCACGGCCACCGCCATGGTGCTCGCCGCTGCCGCGGCGGCCGTCGTCGGCGCGTTCTCCCTCTTGCGCCACCGGACCCGCTGAGGGACCGTCGGACCCGTGCGTCCCCCCGTCGGCGGAAGGACGTACGGGATCCGCGGGAAGGTCGTACAGGAACGTCGCTTTCGTGATCCCGGAGGGCACCGCAGCCTGATCTTCGACGTCCGCGAGCCTCCCGCAGCTATCCCATACGCCATGTCTTCGTAACCATTGGTTCAGGCTGGCTTGCGACGCTCAACCAATGAAGCCCGCCGTGCCAGAGCCTTCGCCGCCCCCGCAGGGGTTCGCGGGAAACGGGGTCGTTCAGCTCCCGACCGCACGCTCCGACGCGCCTGTCACACCCCGGGCGCGGAAGAATGGGGTCATGAGTCAGCAGAACGCCCAGGCAGCCGAGGTTCAGCACGCCCAGCCCTCCGTGGGCTCCATCGCCGCACACCGCCCGCACACCGTGGCAGCCGCGGTCTCCGACCTCGAACCCGACATCGATGCCGACCTCGACGCGTACGAGGAGTCACCGTACGACGGGCCCCAACTGCCCCAGGGCCGCTTCCTCGACCGGGAACGCAGCTGGCTCGCGTTCAACGAGCGGGTGCTCGAACTCGCCGAGGACCCGAACACGCCGCTGCTGGAGCGGGCGAACTTCCTGGCGATCTTCGCCAGCAACCTGGACGAGTTCTTCATGGTCCGGGTGGCAGGACTGAAGCGCCGGATAGCGACGGGCGTGGCCACCCGGTCCGCCTCCGGGCTGCAGCCCCGCGAGGTGCTGGAGATGATCTGGGCCCGCTCCCGTGAGCTGATGGCCCGGCACGCCGCCTGCTACCACGAGGACATCGCCCCCGCGCTCGCGGAGGAGGGCATCCACCTGGTCCGCTGGGCCGAGCTGACCGAGAAGGAGCAGGCGCGGCTCTTCACGCTCTTCCGGCACCAGATCTTCCCGGTCCTCACCCCGCTGGCGGTCGACCCCGCGCACCCCTTCCCGTACATCTCCGGCCTCTCCCTGAACCTGGCCGTGGTGGTACGCAACCCGGTCAGCGGCCACAAGCACTTCGCCCGGGTCAAGGTGCCGCCGTCGCTGTCCCGCTTCCTGGAGAGCAGCCCGGGCCGGTACGTCCCCATCGAGGACGTCATCGGCGCCCACCTGGAGGAGCTGTTCCCGGGCATGGAGGTCGTGGAGCACCACGCCTTCCGCCTCACCCGGAACGAGGACCTGGAGGTCGAGGAGGACGACGCCGAGAACCTGCTCCAGGCCCTGGAGAAGGAGCTCATGCGGCGCCGCTTCGGACCGCCGGTGCGCCTGGAGGTCGAGGAGTCCATCGACCGCGAGGTCCTCGACCTGCTGGTCCGCGAGCTGAAGGTCTCCGAGGCCGAGGTCTACCCGCTGCCCGGCCCGCTCGACCTGACCGGCCTGTTCCGCATCCACGGTCTGGACCGGCCGGAGCTGAAGTACCGCAAGTTCATCGCGGGCACCCACCGCGATCTCGCCGAGGTCGAGTCGGCGTCCGCGCCCGACATCTTCGCGGCCCTGCGCGAGCGGGACGTCCTGCTGCACCACCCGTACGACAGCTTCTCCACCTCCGTGCAGGCCTTCATCGAGCAGGCCGCCGAGGACCCGGACGTCCTCGCCATCAAGCAGACCCTGTACCGGACCTCCGGCGACTCCCCGATCGTCAACGCGCTCGTCGACGCCGCCGAGGCGGGCAAGCAGGTCCTCGTCCTGGTCGAGATCAAGGCCCGCTTCGACGAGCACGCCAACATCAAGTGGGCCAAGCGCCTGGAGGAGGCCGGCTGCCACGTCGTCTACGGCCTGGTGGGCCTGAAGACGCACTGCAAGCTGTCCCTGGTGGTCCGCCAGGAGGGCGAGACGCTCCGCCGCTACAGCCATGTCGGCACCGGCAACTACCACCCGAAGACGGCACGGCTCTACGAGGACCTCGGCCTGCTCACCGCCGACACCCAGGTCGGCGCGGACCTGTCCGACCTGTTCAACCGGCTCTCCGGCTACTCGCGCCGGGAGACCTACCGCCGCCTGCTGGTGGCACCCAAGTCGCTGCGCGACGGACTGATCGCGCGGATCAACAAGGAAGTACAGCACCACCGGGCCGGCCGTCCCGCGTTCATCCGCATCAAGGTCAACTCGATGGTCGACGAGGCGATCATCGACGCCCTGTACCGCGCGTCCATGGCGGGCGTAGCGGTCGACATCTGGGTCCGCGGCATCTGCGCGATCCGGCCAGGCGTCCCGGGCCTGTCGGAGAACGTCAGGGTCCGCTCGATCCTCGGCCGCTTCCTGGAACACTCCCGGGTCTTCGCCTTCGGCAACGGCGGCGAGCCCGAGGTGTGGATAGGCAGCGCCGACATGATGCACCGCAACCTCGACCGCCGGATAGAGGCCTTGGTCCGGGTCACCGACCCGGCCCACCGGGCCGCGCTCACCCGGCTCTTCGAAACCGGTATGTCCGACTCCACCTCCTCCTGGCACCTGAGTGCGGACGGCGAGTGGACCCGGCACGCGACCGACGCGGACGGACAGCCCCTGCGCAACATCCAGGAGATGCTCATAGACGCCCGGAGGCGCCGGCGTGGCACAGCAACACCTTGAACCGACGGACCCGACGGCCCGGGTGGTGACCGGGGACGCCCTCGCGGGCTACCTGCGCGCCCAGGCCACCGAGTTCCTCCGCGCGCTGCGCCTGCACCGGGAGACCGGGACGGCGAGCGCGGCGGAGGAGTCCGTCGACGCGGCCCGCGCGCTGCGCCGCTCGGCCCGGCGCATCAGCGGCAGCCTGCACACCTTCCGGCCGCTCCTCGAGGCCGACTGGTCGGAGGAGATCCGCCCCGAACTGGCCTGGCTGTCGGGCACGTTGGGGCTTGAGCACGCATACGAGGCACGACTGGAGCGCCTGTTGCTGGCACTCCACCGGCTCTCCGGCTCGACGACCCTGCCGAGCCAGGCCACTTCGGAGACCGCGGTCGAGCGCGGCAACCTCACCGTCGGCGCCGCCAAGGCGGGCGCCCTGCTCGACCGCCAGCTCACCCTCGCCCGTACCAGGGCCCACTCCACGGCCCTCCAGGCGCTCGGCTCCTCCCGCTTCCACGCGGTCGCCGACAAGGTCGCGGTACTGGCCAGCGAGGTCCCGCTCACCCCCGCGGCGTCCTCGGCCGACCTGCGCCCGTTCGCCTCGGCGGCCGAGGAACGCCTCACCGACGCCATCGCGGCCCTCCCCCTGGTCACCGCCGGCCACCCCTACAACGCGGAGGCCCTGGTCCACGGCCTGTCCCCGGACCCGGCCCCACACCCCCAGGACGGCCCCTGGCACCAGGTCCGCCTCCTCCTGCGCCTGCACCGCTACGCCCGCGAGGTGCTGTGCGGCAAGGGCGCGCCCGTGGACGTACGGCTGTTCTCGGCGGGCCAGGCCCTGAACCGGCACCGCGACGCCTCCGAAGCGGCCGCGGCCGCCGCGGCCGCGGCCCGCACCCCGCGCATCGCGCCGGCCACCGCCTACGCCCTCGGCGTCCTCCACGCCGACCAGCGGCACGAGGTGGAGGCGGCCCGGTTCGCGTTCCAGCAGGCGTGGCAGAAGCAGCGGCTGGAGGCGGTGTGAACGACACCCCGGTCCTGGCGGCCGGCTGCGTCCTGTGGCGCCGCTCACCGGTCGACGGCGACCTGGAGGTCTGCCTCGTCCACCGCCCCAAGTACGACGACTGGTCCCACCCGAAGGGCAAGCTCAAGCGCGGCGAGGACGCGGTCACGGGCGCGCTGCGCGAGGTCGCGGAGGAGACCGGCTACACCGCACACGTCGGCAGCGAGCTCTCCACCGCCCTCTACTACGCCAACGGCCGCCCCAAGCAGGTCCGTTACTGGGCGGGAGAAGCGGGAGAGGGCCGCTTCACCCCGAACCACGAGGTGGACAGAATCCTCTGGCTCCGCCCACCGGAGGCCCGGCAACGGCTCACCCAGCCGAGAGACGCCGAGCTGGTGGACGAACTCCTGGCCTCGCTGCATCGCGCCCCGTAAGGGGGGTTCTTCCGAAGAGGCGCGAGGCTACGGCGCTCCGCAGGGGCGCGAGGAACCACGCGACCAGTCCCACCGGCCCGCAGTCACCGTACGACTGCCGCTCACCCCTCGGCTCTGTGCCCTTTGCCATCGGTCCGCGCAAGACTTCTCGCCCTGCGCGCCGGCCCCCGCCACCCACACGTACACCGCGCGTAACAGAACGGCCCGTGCTCGACCAGCCTCGTATCGTGCTCCTGCCCTGGCGCGCCCAGCCCGGAACCGTTCTTTTCCGCCACTCCGACAACGTTACCCACGCTCGGTAAACGGCCGGTATGCGTGACGGCCCCACCCACCCCTCGTTAAGCGGAACGACAGGGGGCCCGTGACGGACGTACCGGCTGGGGGTAGGCAGGCGATGGATCGGCGGCAGCACAGGCGCGCTGGAAAGACGGCCGTCACCGTAGGGCTCATGGTCGGCCTCGGCGCATGCGCGACCGGCTGCGGCGGCGCCGCCGCGGAGGGCACGGGCGGCGACCCCGGCGGCACCCCGGTCGCCGTCCTGAAGCGTGCGGCGGACACCCTGCGCACGGCAGCCACCTCCAGAGCGACGACGTCGATGGAGATGGCGACCGGCGGCACCCGGGTCACCATCCGCGGCAAGGGCCGCTACGACTACCGCAACCAGCTCGGCGAACTCACGGTCGTGCTCCCGCAGGACCCCGCCGGCACCCCCGAGCATCGCCCGATCACCGAACTCCTCGCCCCGGGCGCGCTGTTCATGAAGAACCGGGGCGCCGGGGTGCCCGCCGACAAATGGGTCCGCGTGGAGAGCGCGAGCCTCTCCGACGGCAATCTGGTCACCGGCGGCGCGACCGATCCGTTCGCCGCGGCCGAGTTGCTCCTCGGCACCCGCACGGCGACCTACCTGGGCAGGACCGAGGTCGCCGGGGCCGAGGTCCGGCACTACCGGGGCACCGCCGACCTCGCGGCCGCCGCCCGCGCCGCCTCCGCCGGCAACCGGCCGGCCCTCGCCGCCGCGGCGAAAGGGTTCGCCACGGCCGAGGTTCCGTTCGACGCGTACCTCGACGACCAGGGCCGTATCCGCAAACTGCGGCAGCGGTTCAGCTTCGTCAACGACAGCAGCAAGGGCACGGTCGCGGTCGCCTCGACGACCCTGCTGTACGACTTCGGCACGCCGGTGGACGTGAAATTGCCACGTTCCCGGGACATCTACGCGGGCCGGATCGCCGAAAACCAGCCAGCGCACTAGTCCGGGATCGGCTCTGTACAACCTGTGAACTAGCCCGTCCGTGCCATGCGCGTTGTGTAGACCGCTCCCTACTCTAGGAAGTCGGTGACGGCAGAGAAGAGGTGATGCACGTGGCTCCGGTCGGCGGTACGGCAGTTCAGGACCACGTGGCCCTCGCCGAGATCGAGCTGTGCGGAGAACTGATCATCGCGGCGTCGGCCGCCGAGGAACGGCTCAGCCTGGAGAGCATCGACGAGGTGCTGCGCGTGGCCGAGGAGCGCGGGGAGGGCTGACTTCGGCCAGGTCCGCAGGTCAGGTCCGCGGCTTCGGGTCCGCCGGTTCGGGTCCGCGGCTCAGGCCCGCCGGTTCAGGTCCGCCGGTTCGGGTCCGCGGCTCAGGCCCGCCGGTTCAGGTCCGCCGGTTCGGGTTCGCGGCTCAGGCCCGCCGGTTCAGGTCCGCCGGTTCAGGTCCGCAGCAGCCGGGCGATGGCCTGGGTGGCCTCTTCCACCTTCGCGTCGATCTCCGCACCACCCTTGACCGCAGCGTCGGCGACGCAGTGCCGCAGGTGTTCCTCCAGCAGCTGCAGGGCGAACGACTGCAGGGCCTTGGTGGAGGCGGAGACCTGGGTGAGTATGTCGATGCAGTAGGTGTCCTCGTCGACCATGCGCTGCAGGCCACGGATCTGGCCCTCGATCCGGCGCAGCCGTTTGAGGTGTTCGTCCTTCTGCTTGTGGTAGCCGTGCGTGGTCGCCGGAGCCCCGTTCCCGGAGGGCTTGGTGGCGCCGGCCTCGGTGGTCGTCATCGCGTCCTCCGCATTGCCGATACATATACCCCTGGTGGGTATATGGTAACGAACTTTGCTGGGTATAGGGCCCTCGGGACGCCCCCGTACTGATCACCTCGGCCGATGGGCGACACTGGAGGGCGGCCCATTAGCCGTGGCCGGATGATGCGCTTAGCATCAGCCTGACCGAAACCCATGCATACCGAGGACCCCAAGTGCGCTTTCGTCTGACCCCCAGGGAGACGAGCTTCTATGACATGTTCGCCGCGTCCGCGGACAACATCGTCACGGGCTCGAAACTCCTGATGGAACTGCTCGGGGCGGACCCGTCCGCCCGGGCCGAGATCGCGGAGCGTATGCGGGCAGCGGAACACGCGGGTGACGACGCCACGCACGCGATCTTCCACCAGCTGAACTCCTCGTTCATCACGCCCTTCGACCGCGAGGACATCTACAACCTCGCGTCGTCCCTCGACGACATCATGGACTTCATGGAGGAGGCCGTCGACCTGGTCGTCCTCTACAACGTGGAGGAACTGCCGAAGGGTGTCGAGCAGCAGATCGAGGTACTGGCGCGGGCCGCCGACCTGACCGCCGAGGCGATGCCCAACCTGCGCACGATGGACAACCTCACCGAGTACTGGATCGAGGTCAACCGGCTGGAGAACCAGGCCGACCAGATCCACCGCAAGCTTCTCGCGCACCTCTTCAACGGCAAGTACGAGGCGATCGAGGTGCTGAAGCTGAAGCAGATCGTGGACGTCCTGGAAGAGGCGGCGGACGCGTTCGAGCACGTGGCGAACACGGTGGAGACCATCGCCGTCAAGGAGTCCTGAGGCGTCGATGGACACCTTTGCACTCGTCGTGACCATCCTGGTCGCGCTCTTCTTCACGTACACGAACGGCTTCCACGACTCGGCGAACGCGATCGCGACGTCCGTGTCGACGCGTGCGCTCACCCCGCGGGCGGCGCTCGCCATGGCCGCGGTGATGAACATGGCCGGCGCGTTCTTCGGCACCGGCGTCGCCAAGACCGTCAGCGAGGGCCTGATCGAGACGCCCGAGGGCTCCAGGGGCATGGGCATCCTCTTCGCCGCGCTGGTCGGCGCGATCGTCTGGAACCTCGTCACCTGGTACTTCGGTCTGCCCTCCTCCTCCTCGCACGCCCTGTTCGGCGGTCTGGTGGGCGCTGCCCTGGCGGGCGGCACGGCGGTCCTCTGGAACGGCGTCGTCGACAAGGTCATCATCCCGATGTTCCTGTCGCCGGTCGTCGGCCTGATCCTCGGCTACCTGGTCATGACGGCCATCATGTGGATCTTCCGCCGCGCCAACCCGCACAAGGCCAAGCGCGGTTTCCGTATCGCCCAGACCGTCTCCGCGGCCGGCATGGCCCTCGGCCACGGTCTCCAGGACGCCCAGAAGACGATGGGCGTCGTCGTCATGGCACTGGTGATTTCCGGCCATGAGACGTACGGCGACGCGATCCCGGTCTGGGTCAAGATCGCCTGCGCCGTCATGCTCTCCCTCGGCACCTACGCCGGCGGCTGGCGCATCATGCGCACACTGGGCCGCAAGATCATCGAGCTGGACCCCCCGCAGGGCTTCGCGGCCGAGGCGACGGGGGCCTCGATCATGTTCACCACGGCGTACCTCTTCAAGGCGCCGGTCTCCACGACCCACGTCATCACCTCGGCGATCATGGGCGTCGGCGCGACGAAGCGCGTGAACGCGGTCCGCTGGGGCGTGGCCAAGAACATCGTCCTGGGCTGGTTCATCACCATGCCGGCCGCGGCCCTGGTGGCAGCGGCGACGTTCGGCCTCGTGGACCTGGCATTCCTTTAACGGCCGCGCCCACCACCACCGCCTTCACCCTCCGTCCTCGCCTTTCGATGTGATCATGCCGACGGGAAGTCGTGCGCCCCGTGCGGCTCCGGAACGGGACCAGGGAGGCTTCGGTGGGTCTGAGGGCAGGGACGATTCATGTCATGGCCGGCAACGGCCTCGGGGACTTCGTGGCCGCGGCGATGGCGCGGCGGCCGGGCGCGGCGGAGCGGGTGCCGACCGTCGTGCTCGTCGGCGACGAGGGCCGGGCCGTGCGCGGGCCGGCCGGCGGCGCGGAGGGTGTCGTACGCCTCACCCCCGATCTGCTCGGCGCGCTCCCGCAGGACCTGGACTGGGTCCGGGCGGCGTACGCGGCGCCCGTCGAGCTGGTGCTGGTGGATCAGGAGCTGCCGACCCCGGCCGTCCTCGACGTGCTGGCCGCGCTGCGGCGGGAGCTCGGCGACCCGGTCGTCGAGGTGGTGTCCGTCGGCGGACCGTTCCGGTGTTCCTGCGGGTCGGGGGTGCGGTTGCTGCCGCCGGGCCCCGCGGGTGACGCCGTGCAGGCGCTGCTCGCGCCGCTGGGGCACTTCACCGTCTGTCTGGTGGGATCCGGGTCGGCCGACGACTACTGGGCGTTCGTGTCCGCGCTGACCTCGGCCGAGGGGACGAGGGTCGGCGAGGGCGTGGCCCGGGAGTTCGCCACGTGTGTCGTGCACGACTGCTCGGACGTGCTGGCGCTGGTCTGCGCGGGGGCGCTGGGCTTCGAGGGGGACGTGGCGACCTTTCCCGACGGGGAGATCACGCGGGTGGACCGGAGCACGGCCTCGGTGGTCCGGTTCGCGGCCGCGGACGAGCCCCTCGCCCTGGTGCCGCACGAGTGTGCCGACAGGCCTGCGCCCGAGCGGCAGCACCCGGGCGGAACCGGAGGCCGGCCGGGCGCGGTGACCTGGCGACGGCTGGCCCAGACCATGGGTCTGACCGGGCCCCAGGCGGTCCAACAGGCTGTGGACAAGCTGCTCGGCTCGGGCCGGGAGCCGATCGCCTTCCCCGTCCACAGGGTGTGAACACCGACCCGCCGACCCGCACGCGGACGGGCCCGCCCCCGGGAGCCAGGGGCGGGCCCTTTTGCATCCTCGCGGTGGCACCGCCATGCAGCACCGCGAGGGGTCGGTACCGGCTTAGCCGAAGCGGCCGGAGATGTAGTCCTCGGTCGCCTGGACCGACGGGTTGGAGAAGATGCGCTCCGTGTCGTCGATCTCGATCAGCCGGCCGGGCTGGCCGACGGCGGCCAGGTTGAAGAAGGCGGTGCGGTCGGAGACACGCGCGGCCTGCTGCATGTTGTGCGTCACGATGACGATCGTGAAGCGCTCCTTGAGCTCACCGATCAGGTCCTCGATGGCGAGGGTCGAGATCGGGTCGAGGGCGGAGCAGGGCTCGTCCATGAGCAGCACCTTGGGCTCGACCGCGATCGCGCGGGCGATGCACAGACGCTGCTGCTGACCACCGGAGAGGCCGGAGCCCGGCTTGTTCAGGCGGTCCTTGACCTCGTTCCAGAGGTTGGCGCCCTTGAGCGACTTCTCGACGATGTCGTTGAGCTGGTTCTTCTTGTAGTTGCCGTTCAGCCTCAGACCCGCGGCCACGTTGTCGAAGATCGACATGGTGGGGAAGGGGTTCGGACGCTGGAACACCATGCCGATCTCGCGGCGCACCGACACGGGGTCGATACCGGCGCCGTAGAGGTTCTCGTCGTCAAGGAGGACCTTGCCCTCGACGCGGCCGCCGGGGGTGACCTCGTGCATGCGGTTGAGCGTGCGCAGGAACGTCGACTTGCCGCAGCCGGAGGGGCCGATGAACGCCGTGACGGTGCGCGGCTCGATGTTCATCGAGATGTCTTCGATGGCCTTGTGGGAGCCGTAGTAGGCGGTGAGCCCGCTTACGTCGATTCGCTTGGACATTACTTCTTCACTTCCAGGGAGTCGGTCGCTGCAGGCCGGTCAGCGACCGGTCTTCGGGGCCTTCCAGCGGGCGATGCCGCGGGCCACCAGGTTCAGGATCATCACAAAGGCGATCAGCGTGAGCGACGCCGCCCAGGCACGGTCGTACGCGGCGTTGGCACCCGCGCTGTTCGCGTACTGCTGGTAGATGAACAGCGGCAGCGACGACTGCGCACCCTCGAAGGGGTTGTTGTTGATGAACGGGTTACCGAACACCAGCAGCAGCACCGGGGCGGTCTCACCCGCGATACGGGCGATGGCCAGCATGACACCGGTGGTGATACCGCCGATGGAGGTCGGCAGGACCACCTTCAGGATCGTGCGCCACTTCGGCACGCCCAGGGCCAGCGAGGCCTCGCGCAGCTCGTTGGGGACGAGCTTGAGCATCTCCTCGGTGGAGCGGACCACGACCGGCATCATCAGGATGGCCAGGGCCAGGGACCCGGCGAAGCCGAAGGGCTCCATGTCGAAGATCAGCATGAGGCTGAGGATGAACAGACCCGCGACGATCGACGGGATACCCGTCATCACGTCAACGAAGAAGGTGACCGCCTTGGCGAGCCGGCCGCGGCCGTACTCGACGAGGTAGACCGCGGTGAGGATGCCGATCGGGGCACCGATCAGGGTGGCGAGACCGACCTGCTCCAGGGAGCCGATGATCGCGGCGTAGGCGCCACCGCCGGCCTCGGAGTCGGCGACCACACCCATGGAGTGGCTGAGGAAGTAGAAGTCCAGGACCTTCACACCGCGCGAGACGGTCACCCAGATCAGGGAGACCAGCGGGATGACGGCGATGATGAAGGCGACCCAGACCAGCGAGGTCGCGACCCGGTCCTTCGCCTGGCGGCGGCCCTCGACCCGGGCGGCGATGCCGAAGGTGCCGAAGACGTAGAGAAGGGCGGCGATCAGGCCCCACTGGATCTTGCTGTCCAGGCCGCCGACGAGGCCGATGACCACGCCGAGGACGATGGACCCGCCGATGATGGCGTAGGGGGACCACTTGGGGAGGGTGGCGCCTTGCAGGGTGCTGGGGCGCCTGACTTCTGCGGTGCTCATGCGTTGGCCCCCGAGTACTCCGCGCGGCGCTGGATGATGATGCGGGCCGCGCCGTTGACCAGCAGGGTGATGACGAACAGGACCAGGCCGGACGCGATCAGCGCGTCACGGCCGTCCGCGGTCGCCTCGCTGAACTTGCTGGCGATGTTCTGGGCGAAGGTGCCGCCGCCCGGGTTGAGCAGGCTGGCGTGGATGTCGAAGTCCGGGGAGAGCACGGTGGCGACGGCCATCGTCTCGCCGAGCGCGCGGCCGAGGCCGAGCATCGAGGCGGAGATCACGCCGGAGCGGCCGAAGGGCAGCACCGACATGCGGATGACCTCCCAGCGCGTGGCGCCGAGAGCGAGTGCCGCTTCCTCGTGCATCTGCGGGACCTGGCGGAAGACCTCGCGGCTCACGTTGGTGATGATCGGCAGGATCATGATCGCGAGCAGGATGCCGACGGTCAGCATCGAGCGGGGTGCACCGCCGTCCCAGGAGAAGATCCCGGTCCAGCCGAAGTACTTGTCGAGCCAGCCGAACAGGCCGGTCATGTGCGGAACCAGGACCAGCGCGCCCCACAGGCCGTACACGATGGACGGCACCGCGGCGAGCAGGTCGATCACAAAGCCGATGGTGCCGCCGAGCCTGCGCGGCGAGTAGTGCGTGATGAACAGCGCGATCGCGACGGCGATCGGGACGGCGATGGCCATGGCGATGATCGAGGAGACGACCGTGCCGAAGGCCAGGACCGCGATGCCGAAGGTCGGCGGGATGATGTTGGTGTTCCACTCGAAAGTGGTGAGGAAGTTGCCGTGGTCGCGGCCGATCGCGAGGGCGGCACGGTAGGTGAGGAAGACCGCGATCGCGGCCATGATCACCAGCAGCAGGATGCCGGATCCGCGGGAGAGACCGAGGAAGACCCGGTCACCCGCCCGGGTGGCACCGCGGGCGTTGCGCTTCTGCTCGGCCGTGCCGGGCCGTGGCGTGGGGGGAGATGCGTCTGTTGTCTGCGTTGATATGTCCATCGGGTTCTCCGGTCTGCGGAGTCGCCCTGAGGGGCGGCTCGGAGGAGCCGCACACCCCGGCTTGTGGGCGTACGGCTCCGGGCGGCGGTGCACCGGACGGTGCGGCCGGGCTCCTCACGGAACTCGGCCGCACTCGCGGATCTTTAGCTGAGGCCCTCGATGGTGGTGCGGACCTTGGCGATGATGTCGTCGGGGACGGGGGCGTAGTCGATCGTGGAGAGGACCTTCTGGCCGTCCTCGGAGGCGATGTAGCGCAGGAACGCCTTGGTCGCCGGGAGGGTGTCGGCCTTGTTGCCCTTGTCGCAGACGATCTCGTACGTGACCAGGGTCATCGGGTACGCACCCTCGGCCTTGGTCTTGTAGTCCAGCTGCAGCGCCAGGTCCTTGCCGGTGCCGACGATCTTGGCGGCCGCGATGTCGGCGGTGGCGGACTCGGTGGACGGGGCGACCGGCTTGCTGGCACCCGTGTCGATCGAGACGGCCTTGACGCCGTCCGAGACGTAGGAGAGCTCGAAGTAGCCGATGGCGCCGGAGGTCTGCTTGACCTGCTGGGCGACACCCGCGGACTGCGGAGCGGACTGGCCGCCCTTGGCCTGCCAGGCCTTACCGCCGGAGTACTTCCAGTTGCTCGGGGTGGCGGCGATCAGGTACTTGGTGAAGTTGTCCGTCGTACCCGACTCGTCCGAGCGGTGGAACGCCTGGATCTTGAGGTCGGGGAGCTTCGCGTCGGGGTTCAGCTTCTTGATCGCGGCGTCGTTCCACTTGGTGATCTTGCTGTCGAAGATCTTGGCGATCGTCGGCGCGTCCAGGACCAGGTTGTCGACACCCGGGACGTTGTAACCGAGGGCGATCGGGCCGCCGACCATCGGGAGGTCGATGCCCTGGCCGCCGGAGCAGATCTTCTTGGAGGCGGTGACCTCTTCCGGCTTCAGCGCGGAGTCGGAACCGGCGAAGGCGACCTGACCCTGCGTGAAGGCGGTCACACCGGCGCCGGAGCCGGAGCCCTTGTAGTTGATCTGCACACCGCAGGCCTGGGAGAAGGCCTTCACCCAGGCGTCGATCGCGTTCTTCTGCGCGGAGGAGCCGTCGGCGAGCAGCTGGCCCTTGGCGTCGTCGCACTTGATGGAGCTGGCGTTCGCGGAGGCCGAGGAGGTGCTCGAACCGCTGCC
Organism: Streptomyces sp. NPDC007157; assembly: GCF_040634235.1. NCBI lineage: Bacteria > Bacillati > Actinomycetota > Actinomycetes > Kitasatosporales > Streptomycetaceae > Streptomyces > Streptomyces sp. NPDC007157. Next base: position 21,800 of record NZ_JBEYFE010000045.1, on the reverse strand, counting down.
GCCACCGTTGTCGTCCGAGCCGCACGCCGTCAGGGCCAGGGCGCCGGAGACAGCGACAGCACCGAGAGACAGGGCGCGCAGCCGGTTCTTGCGCTGAAGCTTCACTTTCGGGAGTTCCTTCCAGAGGCGCCACCTTCGGCGGCGTGCGAAGTAGTCGTGATGGGTGAGGGCCTCCTGACTGGTCATTTAGGACCGCCCACCGCATCGGGTACGGCCGAAATTAGGCAGAACAGGTGAAGCCGCCGATGGCCATAGGTAAACGGAGGGTGAACCCCTGCCGTCGACCCGGTTAGGTCACGGAACGCTCACGGTGAGGGCACGCGTGGGTTCCGACCGCCGGGTTACGCGAACATTTATTCGCCGTTCGCCATCACAGCCGTTACGACGTCACAGCGTTCGTTACACCGCACGGGAACCCGTGTGCGACGGACGCCGTCTCGTCCCACGAAAGCCGACGAAAGGCACGGGCATGGAACGGCGTACCTTCATATCGGGCGGGGCGGCCGCCCTCGCGGCGACCGCACTGACGGGGTGCAGCTCCGGCGGCGCCACCGCGTCCCACACGACCGGCGCGCCACTCGCGTCCACATCCTCTCGTACGGCGTTGAAGACCACCAGCGCAGCGGCCGCGGCCAACTGGACCGCCCTGGCCCACGCCCTCGACGGCACCCTGGTCCGCCCCGGCGACGCGAGCTGGGCGACGGCGCACCAGCTCTACAACACCCGCTTCGACGGACTGAAGCCGTCCGCGGTGGCGTACGTGGCCCACGCGGACGACATCCGCACCACGCTGTCGTACGCCCAGGCCCACGGGCTGAGGGTCTCGATCCGCAACGGCGGCCACTCCTACGCGGGCTACTCCTCGGGCGACGGCCGCCTGATCCTCGACGTCTCCAAGCTCAACCGCATCCGGGTCAGCGGCGGCACGGCGGTCGTCGGCGCCGGCTCCAAGCTGATCGACGTCTACCGCGGCCTCGCCGCCAAGGGCGTGACCATCCCGGCGGGCTCCTGCCCCACCGTCGGTGTCTCCGGCCTGGTCCTCGGCGGCGGCCACGGGGTCGCGTCCCGCGCGTACGGCCTGACCTGCGACAGCCTCACCCGGGCGACGCTGATCACGGCGGACGGCACCCAGGTGGTCGCCGACGCGAGCACCAACAAGGACCTCTTCTGGGCGCTGCGCGGCGCCGGCAACGGCAACTTCGGCGTCGTCACCGAGCTCCAGTTCAAGACCCACCCCACCCCGCAGGCCGTGACCGCCTACCTGACCTGGCCCTGGTCGAAGGCCGCGCAGGTCCTCAAGGCCTGGCAGGAGTGGGGCCCCTCCCAGCCGGACGAGATCTGGTCCTCCCTGCACCTGGAGAACTCGGGCAGCGGCCCGCGCGTCTCCGTCGCCTGCTTCTCGATGGGCACGTACGGCGAACTCCAGAACGCGGTGGACGCCCTCGCCCACAAGGCGGGCGCCAACGCCTCCTCCGTCTCACTGCGCCGCCACGGCTACGAGGAGGCGATGGAGAGCTACGCCGGCTGCTCCTCCTTCGCCACCGAGCCCCAGTGCCACCTGCCCGGGTCCACGCCGGGCCGCTCCACGGCGGGCAGGCTGGGCAGGGAGACCTACGCGGCCCGCTCCGACTTCTTCGACCGCTCGCTCTCGGCGGCCGGCATCCAGACGGCCCTGCGGCAGATCGGCGCGGTGCGCGGCGGCGCCGGGAGCATCGCCTTCACGGCGCTCGGCGGCGCGGTGAACCGGGTCTCCCCGACGGCCACGGCGTTCGTGCACCGGCGGTCGCGGATGCTGGCGCAGTACATAGTGTCGTGGGGAGCGGGGGGCACCGGCGCCTCGGGCCAGGCGTGGCTGAACGGGGCGCACACGGCGATGAAGCCGTACGCCTCCGGCGCGGCTTATCAGAACTACACGGACCCGACGCTGGCCGACTGGAAGAAGGCGTACTACGGGGACGCCGTGACCCGCCTCGGCAAGGTGAAGAAGCAGTACGACCCGGAGCGGTTCTTCTCCTACTCGCAGGGGTTGTGAGAGCACTTCGGCCGCGGGCGCGCGGGGGCTGGTCGCGCAGTTCCCCGCGCCTCTTACGGGGCGCTGCCAGCCGCGTCCTACTCGGCTGCGGGCGATCGTGCCGCAGGGCGGCACGGGTGGGCGCAGCGGCACTCTGCAAGCGCCGGTAAGCGCCCCGCACCCCCACCCGGCTACGCCGCCAGGTCTCGTTCCTCCGGGTCCATCGGCGTACGAGTTCCCGGCACCAACCCCACCGTCACCGATCGCCCCCGCACGATCCACCCCACCCTCGGCGACCCCTCCACCGCCTTCATCACCGGCGTCAGCACAGCCGTGGCCAGCGGAGACAGCAGGAGCACGACCGCCGTGCCGAGGGCGAACCCCCCGACCACGTCCGTCGGGTAGTGCACCCCCATGTACACCCGGCAGAACCCCTCCACCAGCGCCAGCCCTATCCCCGCCAGCCCGAACCTGCGGTTCGCGATGAACAGCCCGACGCCCAGGGCCATGGTGATCGTCGCGTGGTCGCTCACGAACGAGTAGTCGGTCTTGCCGGAGACCAGGACGTCGAGCCCCTGGTGGGTGAGGAACGGCCGGGGCCGCTCGACGAAACCACGGATGGGGACGTTCACGAGGACGGCGATCGCGGCGGCGAGCGGCGTCCACACCAGCGCGGCCATCGTGCCCGCGGTGTCCTCGTCCCCCCGGCGCCGCACGGACCACCAGCAGCACACCACCAGCAGGACCATCGCGACCAGCAGCCCGTACTCCCCGACGAACTCCATGGCCCGGTCGAACCAGTGCGGTGCGTCCTTGGCCAGGCCGTTGATGTCGTAGAGCAGGTCGACGTCGGGGTTGGATCCGGATTCGGCGAGTACAGCCATCGTGCCTGCGGCCCCTTCGTCGTCGTCCCGGACGCACCTCGCGTGCGCCGCTCGCTGCCACCCCCGTGGTCGGCTACGTCAACAGGAACGCACGGTCCCCATCACTACGTTCCATGTTCCACCGAATGATCACGCAGACGTTATCGAAGAGAGACACAAAGCCCCAGCTCAGGGGGTGGGTTATACGCTCCGTTCACACCGTGGTGGGCAGCGCTTTCGCGCCATCCTCGGTGACCCGGGTGGCCCCGAAGTAGTCGGCGCCGTCGATGGGGTCGAACCGGATGACCGCCCCGGTGTACGGCGCGTCGATCATGTACCCGCCGCCGACGTAGATCCCCACGTGGTGGATGGCGCGGGAGTTGGAGAGGTCGGTGGAGAAGAAGACCAGGTCCCCCGGGAGCAGCTCCTTGCGCGAGGGGTGCGGACCGGCGTTGTACTGATCGTTGGCGACGCGTGGCAGCGTGATCCCCACACTCGCGTACGCCGCCTTGGTCAGCCCCGAGCAGTCGAACCGGCCGCGGTCCTGAGCTGTGCCGTTGCCGCCCCAGAGGTAGGGGGTGCCGAGCTTGTTCTGGGCGTACTCGATGGCGCCGGCGGCCTGCTTGGTCGGGGAGAGCCGGCTGACGGGCGCGGCGAAGCTGTCCGCGAGGGTGGTGATCGTCTTGACGTAGTTCTGGGTCTCCTTGTAGGGCGGCACACCCTTGTACTTGATGACCGCGTACGCCCCCGCGTTGTAGGCGGCGAGCATGTTCTCGGAGATGTCGCCGGGGACGTCCTTGACGTACGAGGCGAGCTGGCAGTCGTAGGAGGCGGCCGACGGAATCGCGTCATTCGGGTCCCAGACGTCGCGGTCCCCGTCGCCGTCGCCGTCGATGCCGTGGGTGGCCCAGGTCCCCGGGATGAACTGAGCTATCCCCTGCGCGGCCGCCGCGCTCTGCGCCTTCGGGTTGAACCCGCTCTCCTGGTAGAGCTGCGCGGCCAGCAGGGCGGGATCGATCGCGGAGCACAGGTTGCCCCACTTCTGCACGAGCGTGGAGTAGGCGGCCGGTACGGCTCCCTTGGCCAGTGCCTTGCCCGCGCCGCCGGCGCCGTTGAGGAGGTTCCCGGCGACGACGTACACGCCGACGACGAGCAGCATGACGAAGCTCAGCCCGACGCCGACCGTCGCGCCACCGATCACCCATACTTTCCGCACGCCCCAACCCTCCCCCATGTCAGGGCTGTTCAACGCCATTTCGGCGGAGAGTGGCGCTATTTCACAGCAGGACGGCGCACATGACGCCGTCTCACCCGGCTAAGGCTTCCTTGTACAGCTCGCCGGCCTCGCTCCCGAGCACGACACTGTAGGACGTGTCGGCGGTCGAACCGCCCTGCTCGTGCCCGCCCAGTACCCCGACCACCTCATGGTCCCCGTTCACCCAGGGACTCCCGCTGGTGCCCCCGGTGAACTCGGGACAGTCGAACCGCTGCTGGGTGGTGCTGTGGGCGACGGGCTTGTTGGTGCAACTTATGGGCACCTCGCGGGAGTCGGGATACCCGGTGACGGTCACGGCGGTGGCCCCGGTTTCCATGCCGCTGACGAACCGATTGGCCCCGGTCACCTCCTCGACCCTCTTACCGCCCAGCTCGTCCACGACGGCGAAGGCCACGTCGCTGTCCTCGTCCTGCCCCTTCGCCCACCCGTCGGGCAGGTACCGCTTCCCCACCTTCCACACCCCGTACGGCGCCTGGCCGTCCCGGTAGCCCGGCACGAAGACGAGCCCGGTGGTGTCGTCGCCGTCGACGCAGTGCGCGGCGCTGACGATCAGGTCCCGCTGCGGGCTGTGCACGACGGAGGCGGTGCAGAAGTGGTTGCCTGCCAGGCTCCCGGCCTTGTCGGCGCCGAACAGGGCCCCGACCCGCGCGCTCTCCGCGGTCGGCCCGACCACCGCGGTCACCTCGAACGGCCCGGGCCCGTCGTCGGCGGCCGCCACGGAGGCCGAGGTGGCGGCGAGCACGGCCGCCGCCCCGAGCGCGACACGGCGCGTGACGGAAGAGATGCGTGAGGTGCGCTTCATCAGCCCCCACTGTGTCCCACGAAGGTGAGAAACGGTTCCTCACTTGACTGAGATTTCTCTGTGAACCACCTCGGCGGCCCCGGTGGCATCGGCGGTCCGCCGTGGAACGGGTGCCGTTGCCCGCCAGGGCCGTAAGTCTGCCCTCGCACTCCTGGGAACCTGCCCGTCCTTCGTGCGAACGTGAGGTGATTGGTTCGCCGTTGATCGCCGGAGGATGACGTATGGGACTGGCTCGTGACAAAGGCCCCGCGACGAAAGAGGGACAGGCTCCCCAGCGGCCGCGAGTGACTCCCGCGTTCGCCGGAACGGCCGTGCAACGGATGCTGGATCTGCAGAGCCAGGCCGGGAACAAGGCGGTTACCGAGATGCTGGGACGCCCCGGGCACCCAGGAGCGCAGGACCGGCACCAGCACGGTCCCGCATGCGGGCACCGGTCGCAGAACTCTCCGGTCCAGCGTTCCCTGAACAGCGGCACCGTCGCGCGCGCCGCGGAGGAGGACGGACACGTCCACGGCGAGGTGCGGGACACCAGTCCGGAAGGACAGAGCGCCCTGCTGGCCGCCGCCATGAACTCGTCGAGCGAGTCCTTGCCTTCGTCGGTCGTGGCGAAGGCCGGGGCGTTCTATCAGAACGACGGATTCTCCTCCACCCGCGTGCACCGTGACGCGGTGGCCCAGCGTGCCACGGCGGCACTGGGGGCCCAGGCCATGACCGTCGGCAACCACATCTTCCTCTCCGCGGGGGCGGCAGGTGACGAGAGGCTGATCGGGCACGAGCTCAGCCACGTCGACAAGAACCTCAAGGGCCTGCCCGAGACGGGCCACAGCAACGGCGCCGGAGTCACCGTCACCGACCCGAGGCAGCACTCCGAACAAACCGCGGAGCGGGACGGCAACGCCTACGCCTCAGGTCGGTCCACCGCCCCCTCCGCCGTCGCCCAGCGCGCGGTGGCGCACGGCTCGCACGACACCGTCCAGCGGATGCCGGGGGAGGAAGAACGGCCGCAGGGGGGCGGGAGCCGGATCGCCCTTCAGGATCAGGCGCCGGGACTCAGCGCCGAGGACCACATCGCGTCGCTGCCCGAAGACAGCGACCAGGAGGTCTATCTGAAGCGCGGTGTGACGCCCACGCAGAAGAAGTACCTCGTGAAGGAGATGATCCGCGGCTCGTTCATCAGCCTCCCGAAGATGCTCCAGGAACCTGACGAGCACGCCACCAAGCCCGATCCCGAGCACGTCAAGGGGTATGTGAACCAGAATCGCAACGAGGACACCGCGAAACTGATCGAATTCTCCACGGACGCCAAGATAGCCGCCCAGTTCGCATCGGAATCCCGGTTCGGATATGTGCTCACCATCCGGATCAAGCGGAAGTATCTGGCGAAGGGTGCCACCGGCGGCGAGAACGGCTGGATCGCGAAGCAGGGTGCGCCGTACGAGATCGTCGCGGTCGACCAGCGCGACTCGACGAAGGAAGGGGTCGTCCCGCTGACCGAGGACGAGCTCCGTGCGGCGGCCAAGAAAGAGGAGATGGCCGAGTTCCTGCTCAGTGTCCAGGACACGGCAGCGCTCGCCACCCACCTCGGTCAGTTCCAGGGGCCGGAGAGGGCCGCGGAGATGCGGAGGGTTCTTGCGCTCCGGACGTCGGAGCTCAAGGACTAGGCAGCCGCGACGAACCTGACGGACAAGCGCGACCGGCCCGCTCAGAACGTCGTGGTCATCCCGCCGTCGACCGCGATCGTCTGGCCCGTGATGAAGGACGCCGCGTCGCTCGCCAGGAAGACGACGATGCCGGCGATCTCGGCGGGGCGGCCCCAGCGGCCCAGGGCCGTGCGTGTGCGCAGCCACCGTGCCCACTCCGGGTCCTCCGCCAACTCCGCGTTGACGTCCGTAGCGAAGGTGCCCGGTGCCACCGAGTTCACCGTCGTGCCGCTGGGTCCGAGGTCGGCCGCCAGTGCCCGGGTCAGACCGTCCAGGCCCGCCTTCGCCGTGGCGTAGGCGACGTCCCCGGTGCGCCCCAGCTGGCCGACGACCGAGGAGACGTTGATGATCCGGCCCGGGATGCCACGCGCGGCCAGACCCCGGGCCACCGTCTGACTCAGCGCGTACGCGGAGGTCAGGTGGACGTCGAGGAGCGCGGACAGCTCGTCAGGGGTCATCTCGTGGACTCCGCGCCGGTCGCGGTGGCCCACGTTGTTGACCAGGATGTCGATCGCGCCGAGCGCGTTCACCGTCTCCTCGGCGGCCGCACGGTCGGTGACGTCGAACGCCGCGCCCACCGCGTCGAGACCGTCGTCGCGGAGCCGCCCGGCCACCGCCTCCAGCGTCGCCGGGTCACGGCCGTTGAGGATCACCCGCGCGCCGGCGCCCGCCAGTCCCCGGGCCATCTCCAGGCCCAGTCCGCGCACGGAACCGGTCACCAGGGCCGTGCGCCCGTCGAGCGCGAAGTCCACGCCACCGCTCATCCGGCCACCTCCCGGAGAACCGTCGTATCCGCCGTATCCGTCGTATCGGGTCACCGTATCCGGCGGGTGCGGACGGACCGACGGGCGTCCGGGTAGTGGGCGCGGGGGTGCCGGGCGCCGTCACACGGCCTCGACCCCGAGCGGCCACGTCACCCCCGTCATCTCCTCCGACAGCGTCCACAGCCTGCGGGCCGCCGCCGGGTCGCTCGCCGCCGGACTGCGGCCGGCCAGGGCCGGCGCGCCCCGCATCCCGCCCATGCCGTCCGGGCCGACGTAGCTGGCGCCGGGCAGGTCCTGGGTCGCCGCGTACAGCGTGGGGAGCGCGCCGGCGCGGTCGTCCTGGGCGACGAGGAGGTTGCCGAGGCGCATGCCGAGCCGGGCCACCGGGCTGGCGGTGTGGCTCTGGAGGTTGGTGGCCGCGTAACCGGGGTGGGCGGCCAGCGCGCGCACCGGGGAGCCGGCCTCCGTCAGCCGGCGCTGGAGTTCCAGGGTGAACAACAGATTGGCCAGTTTGGACTGGGCGTAGGCGCGGGTCGGGTTGTAGGTGCCGCGCAGATTGACGTCGGCGAAGTGGATCACGCCGTCGCCCCCGCGGTGCAGCCCGGAGGAGAGCGTCACCACCCGGTCCGTGAGGTGCGGCAGCAGCAGGTTCGTCAACGCGAAGTGGCCCAGGTGGTTCGTGCCGAACTGCATCTCGAAGCCGTCCTTGGTGGACTGCTCCGGGAGCATCATCACGCCCGCGTTGTTGATCAGAAGGTCCAGCGGGCCGTCCCAGCCCGCCGCGAACTCCCGTACCGAGGCCAGGTCCGCCAGGTCCAGGCGGCGCACCTCCGTACTGCCGTTCACCCGCGCGGCGGCCGTGCGCCCGCGCTCCGGGTCCCGTACCGCGAACACCACCCGCGCACCGGCCCGGGCCAGCGCGTCCGCGGCGGTGAAGCCGATGCCGCTGTTGGCACCGGTGACCACGGCCGTACGGCCGGAGAGGTCGGGGAGGTCGGATGCGTTCCATGTGCCGGTCTTCTTCGCCATGCCCGCCAATGTAGGCGCCGACAACAATGCTGTCAATGACAACAAAGCTGGCACCGCCAACATCCGGGTTACGATGACCTTCATGCCGCAAAGCCGCCCCTACCACCACGGAGACCTGCGCGCCGCCCTGCTCGCCAGCGCCGAACGCACCCTGCGCGAGAAGGGAGCCGCCGCGCTGTCCCTGCGCGAACTGGCCCGCGACATCGGCGTCAGCCACGCCGCACCCGGCCGGCACTTCAAGGACAAGCAGGCCCTGCTGGACGCGCTCGCGCTCAGCGGGTACGACCGTCTCAACCAGGGCCTGGAGTCGGCGGACGATCCGGACGCCCCCCTCGAACCACGCATCGTCACGCTCGCCCGGACCTATCTGGCCTTCGCCGTCGAGAACCCCGAACTGCTGGAGCTGATGTTCTCCCGCAAGCACGACCCGGACATCTCCACGCCGCTGGCCGAGGCGGTCGACCGCTCCATGGGCTCCTTCGTGCGACTGCTCGCCGACGCCCAGCAGCGGGGCGAGATCGTCGACGGCGACCCGGAGCGCATCACGCTCGTCGCCGCCTCCGCCATCCACGGCCTGGCGGCCCTGGTCGCCAACTGCACGCTCCCGGCGGACGAGGCGCTGGCCGGCCTGGACGATCACGTCCATCTCCTGCTGCACGGCCTGAAGCCCCGCTGACAGCTCGGTACGCCCCGATCAACGCGCATTGAGTCACCGCCTCCAGCGCCCTCCAGGTCAATCGGACCCCAACTTCCGGCCATCCGCGCCCCAATGATCAGTAAGCCCCGGCCGTCCTTCAGTAACGCGGAAGTCAGGATTCCGAAACCCACCTTGTTGTCGCGTACTGAACAACGCGATGGTCGTCGCGGGCCGCCGCCCCCACCGGCAACCACACCGGTGGCCCCCACCCGCAGGCCTCTGTCCCCCTCTCCCAGGAGGCTGTACCTTGCGTACGACCACCCCCAACACCCCCCACATACGCGGCAGATGGCGCCGCGCCGGCTCGGCAGCCGCGGCCACCGCCGCCCTGCTCGTCGCCGGGCTCGGCACCGCGGCGCACGCCACCGCGGCCACCGCCACCACGACCCACGAGGTCAGCGCCAAGGCCATCGCCGCCCAGGTCGCCAAGGCCCATGTGCAGTACGAGAAGGCCGACTGCGGTGCCACCCCGAAGAAGGGCTTCGCCGCGTGCGACGCCCTGCGGGTCACCGGCGGCACCACCGCCTTCATGGAGAAGCAGGCCGCGCTCAAGGGCGTGACGCCGAAGACCGTCAAGCCGAACGCCGCCTCCGACTCCCCCACCGGATACGGCCCTTCGGACCTGCAGTCGGCCTACGGCCTGGCCTCCGCCGCCGCCTCCAACGGCTCGGGCGAGACCGTCGCGATCGTCGACGCGTACGACGACCCGAACGCCGCGGCAGACCTGGCGACCTACCGCTCGTACTACGGCCTCTCCGCCTGCACCACGGCCAACGGCTGCTTCAAGAAGGTCTCCCAGACCGGCTCGACGACCTCCCTCCCCACCGCCGACAGCGGCTGGGCCGGCGAGGAGTCCCTCGACCTGGACATGGTCAGCGCGACCTGCCCGAACTGCAACATCCTGCTCGTCGAGGCCAAGTCGGCCTCCGACGCCAACCTGGGCACCGCGGTGAACGAGGCCGTCAAGCTGGGCGCCAAGTTCGTCTCCAACAGCTACGGCGGCAGCGAGTCCTCGTCCGACACGACGTACGACACCTCGTACTACAAGCACGCGGGCGTGGCCATCACCGCGAGCGCCGGTGACGAGGCCTACGGCGCCGAGTACCCGGCCGGCTCCCGCTATGTGACCGCCGTCGGCGGCACCGCCCTGAAGACCTCCTCCACCAGCCGCGGCTGGACCGAGAGCGTCTGGAAGACGTCCAGCACCGAGGGCACCGGCTCCGGCTGCTCCGCCTACGACGCCAAGCCCACCTGGCAGACCGACACCAGCTGCACCAAGCGCATGATCGCCGACGTGTCGGCGGTCGCCGACCCGGCCACCGGCGTCTCCGTCTACGACTCCTACGGCGACGACGGCACCGGCTGGAACACCTACGGCGGCACCAGCGCCTCCTCGCCGATCATCGCCTCGGTCTACGCCCTGGCCGGCACCCCGGGCAGCAGCGACTACCCGGCCGAGTACCCCTACGCGGCGGCCGGCACCTCCGCCCTGAACGACGTGACGAGCGGCAACAACGGTTCGTGCTCCACGTCGTACTACTGCACTGCCAAGTCGGGCTACGACGGCCCGACCGGCTGGGGCACCCCGGAAGGGACCGACGCCTTCACCGGCTGAGCCCCGACCGCAGGACCTCCCCGTCGGGTCACGGGGAGCCGCCACCGTGAGGGGGACGTGGGGTCCCCTCGGCGGCACGCAAAGAGAAACGGGTCACGGCAGCCGGCCGTGGCCCGTTTTTCGCAACCCTGGACACCTTTGCAACTCCATTGAAGTGTCTGTGAGTTGAGTCAAGCAACCGTCACCCGCAGGACAACGGGCGGCCATCGACGGGTCACACGAACGCCCCGTTCGGCAATGCGGAAGTCATGATTCCTGAAGCCTCTTGTTGTCGCGTACTCAACAAAGGATTCTCGTCGCGCACCACAACGCACCAGATCGCACCCGCACCGCCCCTGTTCCTCCCCCCATACCGGAACTCAGGAGGCTGCACGCATGCGTTCCACTCCCCCCAACAGACCGTCCATACGCGGTGGCTGGCGCCGCATCGGCACGGCGGCGGCGGCCACGGCCGCGCTGCTGCTCACCGGATTCGGCACCGCCGTCCAGGCCGACGCGGCATCTTCCGTCTCCTCCGCCAAGGTGACCTACACCGCGGCCCCCTGTGCCACCCCCAAGCACACGGGCGAGCTCGCCTGCAACTCCTACCGCGTCACCGGCGGGCTCACCGCCTACCAGAAGCAGCAGGCGGCGAAGACCGGCGTCACCCCCAAGGCCGCCGACGCCTCCACCCCCTCCGGCTACAGCCCGACCAACCTCCGGGCCGCCTACGGCCTGACCTCCGCCGCCGCCTCCAACGGCTCGGGCGAGACCATCGCGATCGTCGACGCGTACAACGACCCCAACGCCGAGACCGACCTCGCGACCTACCGCTCGTACTACGGCCTCTCCGCCTGCACCACGGCCAACGGCTGCTTCAAGAAGGTCAGCCAGACCGGCTCCACGACCTCGCTGCCCTCGTCCGACGCCGGCTGGTCCGAGGAGATCTCCCTCGACCTCGACATGGCCTCCGCGATCTGCCCGAACTGCAACATCCTGCTCGTCGAGGCGACCAGCGCCACCATGGCCAACCTGGGCACCGCGGTGAACGAGGCGGTCACCCTGGGCGCGAAGTTCGTCTCCAACAGCTACGGCGGCAGCGAGTCCTCGTCCGACACCTCGTACGACTCCTCGTACTTCAACCACACCGGCGTCGCCATCACCGTCTCCGCCGGTGACGAGGGCTACGGCGCCGAGTACCCGGCCGCGTCGAAGTACGTGACCTCGGTGGGCGGCACCAAGCTCTCCACCTCCTCCACCACCCGCGGCTGGACCGAGACCGTCTGGAAGACGTCCAGCACCGAGGGCACCGGCTCCGGCTGCTCCGCCTACGACGCCAAGCCCACCTGGCAGACCGACACCACCTGCACCAAGCGCATGATCTCGGACGTCTCCGCGGTGGCCGACCCGGCGACCGGCGTCTCCGTCTACGACTCCTACGGCGTCACCGCCGGCTGGTACACCTTCGGCGGCACCAGCGTCTCCGCGCCGATCATCGCGGGCGTCTACGCCCTGGCCGGCACCCCGTCCAGCGGCTCCTACCCGGCCAAGTTCCCCTACAGCTATGCCGGCACCTCGTACCTCAACGACGTGACCAGCGGCAACAACGGGACCTGCACCACCTCGTACTACTGCACCGCCACGACCGGTTACGACGGTCCGACCGGCTGGGGCACCCCGGAGGGCGCCACGGCCTTCGCGGGCTGAGCATCCGTCACCGACCCAGTGGACCCCGGCATCGGCCGGGGTCCACTGGCCTTTTCCCCATGACTACCGTGAGAACATCGTCTCGACCCCTCACCCGACCGGCCGCCATCGAACGTGCCAGGTCATAAAGGGGGTCAACGACGGAACCACACGACAGGTTCCGCTCAGGCCTCATTGCCCGGCGTGACCTGCCGTGATACACAGAGTGACCGTACGAGCCTTTCGTACGAAACCCGCCAATCGATGACGTCAAGTCGACATACTCCGGCGACGTTTTCGGCGAGAATGATGCGTGACCTCTGCACCCGGCAGAGGCGAACGGAACTACCCACCAGGGGCGGTGACTTACGTGTTCTATGCGGCCGACAAGGGAGACATCAACACCATCATCGGCGGGATCGCTCCGGACTGGGGCCCCTTCGGCAGCCTGGGCAACGAGGCGAAGACGATGATCCAGGTGGTCATGGCCGTCGCCATCCTGCTCTGCCTCGGCATCGCCGTCTGGGGCGCCGCCAAACAGCGCATCGGCGCCACGGCCCTCCGTGACACCTTCAGTGCCGAACAGGGCAAGGGCCTCATCATCGCCGGACTGACCGGAGTCTTCATCATCGGCTCACTCGGCACCCTGTTCACGATCGTGTACGGCATGGCCGTCTAGCCAATCTGCACCTCCCTTTCCCCCGCTCCGAGGTTGCGTTTCCCTGATGTCGAGTCACCACACCGCGCCCGCGCGGGAACCAGCACGGCTACCGTCGTACTGCTACGCGTTCCGGTACGACGTGGAGGGGGAGTACGCGGCATGAGCCTCGGAGACGAGCCCGGCTACCCGGAGACGGGCCACACCCGCACCCGCCTGCCCGAGAGCGACCCGTACGGCGGCGCGTCCCGCCGCGGCGGCCGCTCCTCGTCCAGAAGCCTGGTCACGGTCGTCGGCGTGGTCGTCCTCCTCATCGCGGCGATCGCCTTCGCGAACAGGGGCGGGGACGGAGACTCGTCCTCAGCGACGGGCACCGCAGGCGGCAACGGGAGCCGGCCGACGACTTCGTCAACGGCGGCGAGCGGTACAAAGCCGGTGGAGACAAAGAGCGCCGAGGGAATCCCGACGGGCTTCGCCCACAGCACGCAGGGGGCGCAGAGTGCGGCGGCGAACTACTCCGTTGCACTTGGCTCGACCGACATGTTCGCCTTGGCCAAGCGGCACGCGCTCGTGAACACGATCTACGCCCCTGACGTCGCCGCGAGCAGACAAGCGGGGCTGGACAGTGCCTATTCCAGCGCGAAGTTCCTCACGAACATCGGCCTTAACAACGACGGCAGCGCACCGGCCGGCGAGACCTTCATCTCCCGGGTCATCCCGGTAGGCACGAAGGTCACCGCGTCCAGCACGGACACCGCCACGGTCGCGGTCTGGTACACCTCGCTCTTCGGACTGTCCGGCGCGGCCTCGACCAATCCGGTGACCGAGAGCTGGTACACCACCACCTACGAACTGACGTGGGTCGACAACGACTGGAAGATCACCGACTTCCAGCAGAAGGACGGACCGGTCCCTGTCGGTCGTGACCAGCAGGCCTCCACCGCCGACGACATGACTAGGGCCGTGGAGGAGTTCGGAGGGTTCACGTATGCGCGTTAGCCATCGTTTCCTCAAAGTCGGCGCGATCCTCGGCACCCTTCAAACGGCCGCGGTGCTGCTGGCAACCCATGCCGTCGCCGCCCCCTCGCCCTCCGCCACTCCGTCCCCGACGGCGAGCAACGACGCCTGCGACCTTATTCGCGGTCCCGCGAAGGACTACTGCGAGAAAGGCAGCGGCGGCGGCACCGGTGGCTCCACCACCGACCCCCTCACCTCCACCCTCGACCCCCTCTCCTCGCTTGCCCAGGGGTGTGCCAAGGCTGCCTCCTGGACCGTCGACAAGCTCAGCGACGCCGTGAAGGAGACCGCGAACGTCGACTTCACGAACGAGAAGTTCCTCCAGCAGTACGCCGTCGTCTTCGCCGCGTCGACGATCCTCACGCTCCTGCTCTGGCTCCTGGCCGTCGCCAAGCGCGCGGTGCGAGGCGTCCCCCTCAGCACCGCCATCTCCGAAGCCGTCGGTTTCCTCTGGCTGACGGTGCTGGCGTCCGCCTTCACGCCCCTCATCCTCTACACCGTCGTCTCGGCCACCGACGGCGTCACCGACGTCCTCGCGAAGACCACCGGCAACCAGACGGACACGTTCTTCGGCACCTTCTCCGGCGCCCTCGGCAAGGGCGACGACATCGGCGGCGGCCCGATCATGCTGATCGTCGTCTCCCTGGTGAGCATCCTCGCCGCCGGAGTGCTGTGGCTGGAGCTCGTCATCCGGGCCGCCCTGCTCTACGTCGGCGCCCTCCTCGGCACCGTCGTCTACGCCGGCCTCGTCGACAAGAACCTGTGGGGCCACGTCCGCCGCTGGGCCGGCATCATGATCGCCGTCATCCTCGTGAAGCCGGTCATCGTGATAGTGCTCGGCCTCGCCGGCGCCCTGTCCTCCGACGGCGGCCCCGACGCCTTCTCCGCCGTCGTCTCCGGCCTCGCCATCATCCTGCTCGCCATCTTCGCCAGCGCGATGATCTACCGCTTCGTCCCCGGCTTCGGCGACGAGATCGCGGCCGGCCGCAGCAACCGCATCATGCAGGGCGCCGAGGGCAAGGCCGCCGCCGTCATCAGCAGCCCCGCCAACCTGGTCGCCCAGGGCATCAGGACCCACAGCGCCCGCACCGACAACAACGGCGGCGGAGGCGGAGGCCAGGCCTCCGGCTCCTCCGGTGCCCGCCCGTCCAACCCGGCCTCGGGCGGCGTCGCCGCGCACAGCACGCGCGGCTCGAACGGTGGTGGCGGCGGATCTGTCCCCTCCGCCGCACCCGCACCCCGCGCGCCCAGCCCGATGAACACCCCGCACGCCGGCAACACCCGCAACAACAGCTCGGGAGGTGAAGGGCGTTGACGACCGAGTCCCATCTGTCCCATCCGGTCACGCCCCGCCGTACGTATCTGATCGGCCGCGCCCGGCCGAACGCGATCGTCGGCCGGAACCGTGAATCCGGCGAGATCGTGCTGATCATCGCGGGCGCGTTCCTCGGCATGATGTGCGGGCTCCTCGTTCCGGTCCTCTCCCTGCGGATCGTGCTGCTCATGGGCTTCCCGCTGCTCGCGCTGGCGGCGGTCTACGTGCCGTACAAGCGCCGTACGTTCTACAAGTGGTTCGAGATCAACCGCAGTTTCAAGCGCGCTCTCCGCCAGGGCACGGTCTACCGTTCCACGGCCGCCGAGGCCGGCACCCGGATCGACGGCCGTGAGGTCGAGATCGGTCCCCCACCCGGTATCGGCCGGATCAGCTGGCTCGCCGCCCCGTTCGGCCCGGACGAGATCGCCGTCCTGCTGCACGCCGACCGCAAGACGGTCACCGCCGCCATCGAGATCGAGGGACCCGGCGTCGGCCTGCGCGACTCCGAGGACCAGGAAGCCCTCGTCGACCGCTTCGGCACCCTCCTCAAGCACGTGGCCAACGGCGACGGCTTCGTCACCCGCCTCCAGATGCTCGCCCGCACCCTCCCCGCCGACCCCGACGCCCACGCCAAGGACGTCGCCCAGCGCGGTGACGAGAAGGCCCCGGACTGGCTGTCGCAGTCGTACGAACAGCTCCAGTCCATGGTCTCCACCAGCAGCGAGCAGCACCGCGCCTACCTCGTCGCCTGCATGCACTACTCCCGTGAACTGGCCGCCGAGGCCCAGGCGATGGCCCGCGCGGCCCGCCCCCAGGCCGGCCGCAAACTGGACCGCGACGCCGGTCTGGCGGTCGTCATGGCCCGCGAACTCACCGACATCTGCTCCCGCCTCCAGGAGGCGGACATCCGCGTCCGCCAGCCCCTCGGCCAGGGCCGGCTCGCCTCCCTCATCCACTCCATGTACGACCCGGACCACCCCATCGACCACATCCAGGCGATGACCCAGCGCAACGCCTGGCCGGCCGAACTGGACGCCATGGAGCCGACGTTCCTCCAGGCCAAGACCCGCGAGTCGAGCACCCGCGCGCCCTGGTGCCATGCCACGGCCTGGGTGAAGGAGTGGCCGATGACCCCCGTCGGCGTCAACTTCCTCGCTCCTCTCCTCGTCCACACCCCGGACGTCATCCGCACGGTCGCCGTGACGATGGACCTCGAACCCACCGAGGTCGCCATCGAGCGCATGCTGACCGAGAAGACCAACGACGAGGCGGAGGCGTCCCGCGCCGCCAAGATGAACCGGACCGTCGACCCCCGCGACATCGCCGCCCACAACCGCCTCGACCAGCGCGGCGAGGACCTGGCCAGCGGCGCGGCCGGCGTCAACCTGGTCGGCTACATCACGGTCTCCTCCCGTACCCCGGAGGCCCTCAACCGCGACAAGCGCACGATAAGGGCGTCCGCCGGAAAGTCGTACCTGAAACTGGAGTGGTGCGACCGTGAGCACCACCGCGCCTTCGTGAACACACTTCCCTTCGCCACCGGAATCCGAAGGTAGAGGCTGATGCGCTGATGAGGGACCCGCTGTCCGTCCTCACCGAAGCCTTCACGTCCTTCCTGTTCGGGAAGGTCGAGACGACCCGCTCCCCGGTCCGCACCTCCACCGGCCAGGCCCAGGCGGTCTACCTCCCCACCGCCGCCCCCGGCCTGGGCGACTCGGGGGTGATCATCGGCCGCGAGGTGTACTCCGGCAAGGGCTACATCTACGACCCGTTCCAGCTCTACGGCCAGCAGCTCCCGGCCCCGCACTGGCTGGTCCTCGGCGAGTCCGGCAACGGCAAGTCGGCCCTGGAGAAGACCTACGTCCTACGGCAACTGCGCTTCCGCGACCGCCAGGTCGTGGTCCTGGACGCCCAGGGCGAGGACGGCGTCGGCGAATGGAACCTCATCGCGGAAGAGCTGGGGATAACACCCATCCGGCTCGACCCGACGGCGGCCCTGAACCACGGCATCCGCCTGAACCCGCTGGACCCGTCGATCACCACCACCGGACAGCTGGCGCTGCTCCGCACCATCATCGAGGTGGCGATGGGCCACGGCCTCGACGAACGCTCGGGCTTCGCCCTCAAGGTCGCCCACTCGTACGTCAACGAGACGATCCTGGACCGCCAGCCGGTCCTGATGGACATCGTCGAGCAGCTACGGCACCCCGAGCCGGAGTCCGCGGAGGCGATGAACGTCGCCATAGACGACGTACGGGCCTGGGGCCTGGACGTCGCCCTGGTCCTGGACCGCCTGGTCGACGGTGACCTCCGCGGCATGTTCGACGGCCCGACCACGGTCGGCATCGACCTCGACGCGCCCCTCATCGTCTTCGACCTCTCGCACATCGACCGCAACTCCATCGCCATGCCCATCCTGATGGCGATCGTCGGCGTGTGGCTGGAGCACACCTGGATCCGCCCCGACCGGAAGAAGCGCATCTTCCTGGTCGAGGAGGCCTGGCACATCATCAACAGCCCCTTCGTGGCCCAGCTCTTCCAGCGCCTGCTGAAGTTCGGCCGACGGCTCGGCCTCTCCTTCGTCGCGGTCGTCCACCATCTCTCCGACGTCGTCGACGGCGCGGCGGCGAAGGAGGCGGCGGCGATCCTGAAGATGGCGTCGACACGGACGATCTACGCCCAGAAGGCGGACGAGGCGCGCGCCACCGGCCGGGTGCTGGGCCTGCCACGCTGGGCGGTGGAGATCATCCCGACCCTCACCCCAGGCATCGCCGTCTGGGACGTCAACGGCAATGTCCAGGTGGTCAAACACCTGATCACCGAGACGGAACGCCCGCTCGTCTTCACCGACCGCGCGATGACCGAGTCGTCCGCCGACCAGCTCGCCGCCGCCGACGACGCCCTGCGCGCCGCCGAACTGGAGGCGGAGGAGCGAGCGGCGGCCTTCGTCGAACAGCACCTCGGCGACTCGGAATCGACGGTGGCGTAGGGAGAACCCGATCGTGAGACCGGACCCCCGGCAGGAGCGCGAACAGCAGAGCGGCGGCGGCATCCCCGACGGCCTGCTGATCGGCATACTCGCGTTCCTGCTCGGCATCACGGTGATGGTGTGGACGGCGACCGGCCTGGCGGCCTGGTTCTCCCACGGCGCCTGGCCGTCGACCGTCGACCTCTCCCACACCCCCCTCGCGATGCGCCACCTCATCGGCGAACCGCACGACATCACGGGCGCCTGGCCGGACACACCGTCGGCCCAGCTGTCGGGATGGGGCCTGTTCTGGGGCCTGTTCATCGGCCAGCTGATGATCCTGCTGGTCCTGACGATCTTCGTGATGGGCACGGCGGCCAGATGGCGCGCGGGGAGAAGGAGACGGGCCGCGGAGAAGCACGGGGCTGCGGCAACGCCGGTCCCGGAGCCACGCACAGAACCGGAACCGAGGCCGACACCGACCGTCCACGAGACGATCGCCCCGGAGACGATCGCCCCGGAGACCGTCGTCCTTGAGTCAACGGTCCCGGAAGCGGGAGTCGAACACGCGGCTGGAGTTCACACCGGCGCGGCCCCCGACGGCTTCTACGCTCACCCCTCTGCCAACGGGGCACGGATGGGTGGGTGGGCGAGAATCCACATCGCACCCAGGGACACCCGCCACACCGCCGCGACCCAGGCCGTCCGCGACGCGGCCGGCCCCAGCCTCGTCGTCACCTCGAACCCCGCCCTCTGGTCGGACACCAAGGACGCCCGGGCCAAACTCGGCCCGGTCCTCCTCTACGACCCGAACCACCTCTGCGACACCCCGGCCCGCTTCCACTGGTCCCCCACGGCCAACTGCGAGGACAAGCAGACCGCGGTTCTGCGCGCCCAGGCACTCCTCACCCCGGTGAAACCCACCGCCAAGATCGACCAGGCGGTCACCGACACGGCCGAGACCCTCCTGCGCAGCTACCTCCACGCCGCCGCCCTGGAGAACCGCACGGTCCGCCACGTCCACCGCTGGGCGCAGGGCACCGGCGTCCAGGACGCCGTACGAACCCTGCGCACCCACCCGAAGGCGGCGCCCGGCGCGGCCGGCGAACTCGAAGCCGCACTCACCTCCCACCCCGAACGCCGGGACATCGCACAGGAGTTGACGGCCCGGGCGCTCGCCGCCCTCTTCACGGTCAACATCCGCGAAGCCTGCACGCCCAACCGATCCGATGCCCTCGCGCTGGATTCCTTCGTGGCCGAAGGGGGCACGCTTTATGTGGTCGGTGAATCCATCGAGGACCCCAGGACCAACCCCGGCGCGATGCCCCTCCTGACGGCCCTCGCCTCCAGCGTGGTCGAGCGCGGCCGGCGCATGGCCGAACGGTCATCCTCCGGTCGGCTCGACCCACCACTGACCCTCGTCCTGGACGACGTCGCGGCCGTGGCCCCGCTCCCCCAGCTCCCCGACCTGCTCGCCACCGGCGTCGACCAGGGCCTGCCGACCCTGGCGCTGCTCCGCTCCCACGAACAGGCCCGTTCCCGCTGGCCGCACCGGGACCTGCCGGTCTGACCGAGCCCGTGGGCCGGTCACTCCAGAACGAACTCCACCTCGTTCTCCTTCTCGTCCTTGACGAACGGCAGGAGTACCCCGCTCGGCACGAACCCCGCCTTGCGGTAAGCCCCTTGGGCCCGCGCGTTGTCCTCGTGCACCAGCAGCCGTACCCGCTCGGCACCCCGTTCCCGCGCCCATGCCACACCGGCGTCGAACAGCGCCTTGATCAGCCCGCTGCCACGGTGCTCGGACCGCACGAACACCCCGACCACATGCCCTTGCCGCCGCTCGACCAGAGCCCCGGCCCAGTCCGTCGACCCGGCCTCCTCGACGAGCACGGTCACGCTCCCGGCCCATTCCCCGTCCGCCGCCTCGGCGATGAACTGCCGCGCACCGCTCAATTCCTCGGCCGACCGCGCCGCCCGCTCCTGGTAGAAGGAGTCCGGCCGGCCCAGGGCATCCTCGTAGGTCTCCAGGAACGCGATACGCGCCACCGGGTCCCGCAACGCGACCAGCCGCAGCCGCTTCACGTCCTCCCACTCCTCGGCCCGTATCGCACGAACAATGTAATCACCGCTGGTCATCGCACTCATACGGCCACGGTAGCCGTCACCGGCCGCCCCGCTCACCTTGTTTACGACGCTCGCCCGCTGTCAGTGCCCCCGCCTACTGTGGACGCCATGACGACTCTGCCGAACCGACCGAACACCGCCCTGCTGATCGTGGACGTGCAGAACGGGGTGGTGGACAGTTCCCACAACCGCGACGAGGTCATCGCCAACATCAACACACTGATCACCAAGGCCCGTTCCGAG
This sequence comes from Streptomyces sp. NPDC007157, assembly GCF_040634235.1. Classification (NCBI taxonomy): domain Bacteria; kingdom Bacillati; phylum Actinomycetota; class Actinomycetes; order Kitasatosporales; family Streptomycetaceae; genus Streptomyces; species Streptomyces sp. NPDC007157. Next base: position 1,053 of record NZ_JBEYFE010000045.1, on the reverse strand, counting down.
GCGGTCCCGGTGATCTGGATCCAGCACTCCAGCGACGAGCTGAAGCCGGACAGCGCCCCCTGGCAGTACGTGCCGGAGCTGACCCGTGAGGAAGCCACCGAGCCCCTCGTCCACAAGCGCTACGGTGACTCCTTCGAGGACACCGAGCTGGAGTCCGTGCTGGCCGAACACGGCGTGGGCCGCGTGGTCGTCACCGGCGCCCAGACCGACGCCTGCGTCCGCTCCACCCTGCACGGCGCGATGGTCCGCGGTTACGACGCGACCCTGGTCGGCGACGCGCACACCACGGAGGACCTCACCGCGTACGGGGCGCCGGCGCCGCAGCTGGTCATCTCGCACACGAACCTCTACTGGCAGTGGCAGGAGGCCCCGGGCCGAAAGGGCGGCACGGTCGACACGGCGGACGTGACGTTCTAGAGATCTTCAACGGCTGAGGTCACGGCGGTTGGAAGTCGAGGCCGGTCTTGGCGAGGAGGCCCTCGATGAGACGGGGCGGTACCGCATCCCAGGGCCTGTCTGACGGGTCGCGTCACCGACCCCGTACCCGACAGCCCTGTCACCCGAATGGCGCAACATGACGTGCCACCCGGATGGGTGAAGATCAAAATGGCTAGTGCCCCAACCGCGGCAATCCGTGAAAGGGAAACCACATGCGCATTCGACGAATCCTCGCCGCCGTCATCGCCACGGCAGCCCTCGCCGGACTCGGCCTCACAGGCGCCGCCGCCGCCACCGCCGCCAGCCTCACCCCGGGTGAGTGCGAGCAGGGCGGCGGAGTAGTCAATTGGGCGAACAACACCTGCAAGGGCGGTTCGTTCGACGGGCAGATGGTCGACTAGACCCCACTAGGCGCCCCGCAGCCACGCGCTGCGGGGCGCTTCCGCGTGAGCGTCAGCCGGGAGAGCCGGAGGGACCATGTCCATAAACGCAGAAAGGCCCACGCCATAACGGCGTGGGCCTTTCCTAAAATTTGTTCGGCGGTGTCCTACTCTCCCACAGGGTCCCCCCTGCAGTACCATCGGCGCTGTAAGGCTTAGCTTCCGGGTTCGGAAT
>NZ_JBEYFE010000044.1:0-53281 GCF_040634235.1 Streptomyces sp. NPDC007157 | reverse complement strand
GGGCCGCGTCCTGGAGTTGCACGGCTGAGCCAGCTGGCGTCGTCTTCGGGCCTGCTGGTGAGCCAGCCTGCCTGTTCGAGTTGACGGAGTCGGTCGCGGCAACGGCGGCAACCACACATGGCTGTGGCCCGCACCGCGAAAGCACGGGACGGGCCACAGCCGGGTGAAGCGGCACGGAGGACGCCATGGGCACACCACCTTCCGGACGTCCTCCGCACGCGGAGCGTACGCCGCTCACGGGGGCCGGCCCCGGCTGGTCACGGATCGGCGCGCCAGTGTGTGTCGTGGTCCATGCCGTTGGAATGCTCGGATTCGGGTGTGCGTGGTTGTGGGAGTCTCGCGGATGCAGACGGCGGACAACTGGAGAGTGAGGGCTGGAATGCGGGACGCGTATCACGCGGAACTGGACTCGATCGGCGAGGGCCTGGTCGGCATCGCGAACCTGGTCGGTTCTGCCATGGCACGGGCCACCAGTGCTCTGCTGGACGCGGATCTCGACCTCGCGGAGAGTGTGCTCGGTGCTCACGGCCGTGTCGAGGACCTGCAACGAAACCTGGAGGACCGGGCCATCGCCGTCCTGGCACGCCAGCAGCCGGTCGCGACCGATCTGCGGTTGGTGGTCACCTCGCTGCGCATGAGCGCGGACCTGGAACGCTGTTCGGTCCTGGCCCAGCATGTCGCCAAGGTGGCCCGGCGGCGGTATCCCGAACAGGCCGTGCCACAGGATCTGCGCCGCACCATTTTGGAGATGAGCCAGATCGCCCAGCGCCTGATGGCACAGGCCGCCGACGTCCTCGTCACCCGCGATGTGGAAGCGGCAGCACAGATGGAGCAGGACGACGACCGTATAGACGAGCTGCACCGCGGGATCTTCCAGCACCTGATGGACGACCGCTGGAGCCACGGAGTGGAGACCGCGGTCGACGTCACACTGCTCGGCCGCTACTACGAACGCTTCGCCGACCACGCCGTCTCCATCGCCCGCCGCGTGGTCTACCTCGTCACCGGCGAACACGCCGACACCGAGGCCGCCCCGCCCGCAACCCCGTGAAGGCGCCCGGCTGCCCGGGCACCGACGGGGTATGAGACGTGCCGCCCGTCAGGGGGCGCGTACATCCGTCAGGGCCTGTTCCAGCGCTTTGTGAAGGGCATCGGGCAGTGGCCCGCCGCCCGGCCAGTTCACGATCAGCCCGGCGACTTTCCGGAGCTTGGTATTGGTGCGCTGGGAGACCGTCCGCAGCACCTCGAACCCCTGCTCGGGAGAGAATTTGCCCAGCGAGATGACCACACCGATGGCCTGGTCGACGACGGCGTGCGAGACAACCGCTTCCTGCAGCTGGCCGATCTCCTGCTTCAGCTGAGCCAACTGCCGGACAAGGTCCGCCTGCCGGACCAGACCCGGCACGTCACCGGGCACGCGACGCCCGTTCCCCGAGTACTCCATCGTGATCACAACTCCGAGGGTTCTCCCCTGCCCGGCAGCCGACACCGCCAGGCAAATACATGCAGGACGACAACCAATTACCCCACAACCCCCAGGTCATCAAGCCGCGCCCGGCCGCACATAGTGACCCTCGCCACTGCACCGACGGGCCGCGTCACGCCCCGCGCAGGCCGCGCAGCAGCCAGCAAGCCGCGCGGCGGATCGCGATGCGGCAGGCGAGGCCGGGTGCGGCGTAGGCGGGACGGCCAGCACGGCCCTCGCGGCGAACGTGGCAAGGGGGTCTGGCCCTGGGTACGGCTACGCGCTGCGGCCGGGTTTGCGGGCAGCGGCCTTCCTGGCTGTCGCCTTCTTCGCGGCCGTCTTCTTCGTCGCCGTGGTCTTCTTCGCAGTCGTCTTTTTCGCCGAGGCCTTCGCGGTCTTCTTCTTCGCGGGCATCTCATAGACCTCGGCTTCGGTGCCGGTGTCCCCGCCGCGCGTGGCCTTCGCCTTGTCCACGGACTCCTGCAAAGCGGCCATCAGGTCGAGGACCTTGCCCGCCGACTTCTCCGGATCCGGCGCCTGGGGCAGCTCACGGTCCTCCCGCTTCGCCTCAATCACCTTCTCCAGCGCCTCCGTGTAGTGGTCCACGAAATCGGGGCCCTCCAGGCGGTCGGTGCTCATCCGCTCGATCAGCATGACGGCCTCCTCGATCTCCGCGTCGGAGACGTCCGCCATCGGCGGATTCACCCCGGCCGGGTCCCGGACCTCATCGGGCCACCGCATCGCGTGCAGCACGATCACGTCATCCCGCACCCGCAGCAGCCCCAGCCGCTCCCGGCCGCTCCACGCAAACTTCGTCACCGCGACCCGCGCAGACCGCTCAAGCGCCTGCCGCAGCAGCTCGTACGGCCTCACGGCCACCGGACCATCGGGCTGGAGGTAGTAGCCCTCCCCGATACGCAAAGCGTCGATGGACTCCCACGGCACGAACCCGTGGATCTCCAGCGCCTTCGCCGTCGGCAGCGGCAGGTTGCGCAGGTCCTCGTCCGTGATCGGGATGACCTGGGTCTTCGTCAGTTCGTAGCCCTTGGCGATCTCGTCGGAGCGGACCTCCCGGTCCTCAACCTCGCAGTACTTGCGCACCCGCACCCGGGCCATGTCCTCCACGTGGTACTGGTGGAAACGCACCGAGTGGTCCTCGGTCGCGCTGGCCACGTGGACCGGCACCGTGACCAGGCCGAAGCTGATCGCACCCGACCAGATACTCCGCGGCATCACAGACCTCCATCACAGGCCCCGAGCCCCCTCAGCCTACGGCCCTTCCCCACGACCCGGCATACCCGTCACAGGCCGAGCGCATCCTCCAGCGTCGGCCGGACGTCCAGGACGGTGTCCGCTCCGGTCAGCTCCAGGACCCGCGCGAGCGCCGACGCGGGCCTGGCGACCCGCAGCACGGTCATCCGGCTGAAACGCAGCAGCAGGTTCAGGACGGTCGAATCCGCGAAAGTGAGGCCGACGGCATCCACAACCACCCGGGCGTGCGTCACGGCTCCGGTCTCCAGCGCCGCCTCCAGGACGGGCGCCGAGTTCAGATCGAAGGCGCCGACGACGCTCACCACCCACGCGTCGCCCTCCTCACGCTGCATGACGTGCGGCAGCGAGCCCGCATGCGGCGTGGTCGGATCCGGCGGCCTGTCCTCGCCGCCACCCACGGAAGTCATGCCGGTGAGTATGTCGTGAAGATCGCGCCCGCGCGAGACCGACGCATGGCCGACACCGCGCACACCGGGCGGGCAGGTTGTTCCGTGTCATCGAACCTTGATCATGTGCCATCGAAGTTTGATCAACTGGACTCGACACCATGACCTTCCCGTGCCTTGATCGTTCGGCAGGGCATGATCAATTTGAAGAAGCTCGCGACACTCCTCATGGCCTGTGCCCTGCCCCTGCTCGCCGCCACACCCGCGAACGCCGGCGTGAGCTCGCACTGCGGCAAGTACATCTGTGTGATGACTGCCCACCACAACCGGTTCGTCCAGGACATCACCGTCAACACGAGGGACGGTCTTCCTGGCACGCTTCGGGCCTACTGGGGGAACTACCACTCCCCGAAGGTCAACGCCCCGAGCCATAGGTGGACGGTGGGCTACGAGCAGGCGGGCTCGAAGCTCGTGTGCGGGGGGCTGGAGCGCGACGGCCGATCAATCGAAGACGGGATCTGCGTCACGATCTGATCCACGGTCAGGGCTTCGTAGTCGCAGGCCAGACGGCATGAATGCATCAGCCACGCGAACGTGCGCTCCCCCATCCACCTGCGGGGGCAGCACCACGTCCGCGAGCTAGCCGCCTCGCTCCCAGGATCCATCCACACCGGCCTTCGCCGACCGGCTGCCTAGTTTTGGTGTGCGGCTGTGACAGCCACCGTGCCCGGTCACTTGGCGGCGGGGTCGGTTTGACGTTGGGCTGCATACCAGCCCAGGGCCCGGACGAGGGCTTTGTGCTGACTGGGCGGGAGAAGGCCGTTGAGGGGCTTCCACGCCTCGTCGACGAGTGTCCGGCCGTCGTCCAGGCAAGCGTGCAAGGCGCCGCTGCGGGTGAGGAGTTCGGCGGCGCGGGCGGCGCCGTCGGGACTTTGTTGGCAGAGGCTGTCGCGCAGACGGTGACGGTCGTCGTGATCGAGGAGGCCGGTGGCGTGTGCGACGGGGTAGGTGATGCGGCCGTTGAGGAGGTCCTCGGCGGGTGTCTTGGAAGATCGACCCTGCTTTCGGTCTTCCGCGCTGGTGACACCATCGAGGTCTGCGACGTCGTCGCTGATCTGGTAGGCGGTGCCGACGGCTTCGAAGTACCGGCCCAGCGCCGTGATCTGTTCCTCGCTGGCACCGGCCAGTACCGCGGCGGCTTCGGCCATGCATCGAACAGGGACGCCGGTCTTGAGCCGGTGGGCGGTGTGGACCTGGGAGAGGAGCTGGTGGTGGCTGCCGGTGGCCACAGCGTCTTCGAAGGCGCTGTGGGGCCCGGTCAGATCCAGGGCCTGCCCTGTGTGTCCGGTGCGCAGGGCCTGGAGGCAGAGGCGGTGAACGCGCAGCATCGTGGCCCCATCGTGCTGAGGGATGCGCTCCAGGATGGGGTCGAAGGTGAGGTAGGCGAGTGTGCCGGCATTGATGGCGGTGGGGATGCCGAAGCGGTGGTGGACGGCGGGCCGCCCGCGGCGCAGCAGGGAGGCGTCTTCGATGTCGTCGATGACGGCGGAGGCGGTGTGGAGGAGTTCGGACACGGCGGTCAGTGGTCGGTAGGGCTCTGGGTCGACGCCCAGGAGGCAGAAGACGGCGCCGGTGATGTAGGGGCGCCAGGAGCGTCCCGGGTTGTCCAGGAGATGGCGCAGCGGGGCGATGAGGGACTGGTGGATGCGGTCGAGGGTGTCATCGTCCAGCGAGGGGCTGGTGTCGGCGCCGGTGAGCGCGTGCAGAGAAGCGACGTCGGGGCTCGCCGGATAGACGGCGGCGGCCTCGGAGATGGAGATTTGGGAGATCCGGCGCATGTAGCCTTCCACGTCGCCGACCGTGCCGGAGGGCAGCGTTTCCATGAAAGCGTTTCCAGAGACGCGCGTGCCGTTCATGGTGCCGCTGACGGTGGCGGGGGACTCGCAGAAGGCGCGGCCGGTCAGAACGGTGCGGGTCTCATGACCGGCAGCAGGGCCCGCGACCACAACGTCCAGGCCGAGGCCGGGAATGCTGAGCACGGCGGTGGTGGGGTAACTCTCCAGGCTGGCCAGGGAAGTCCAGTGCTGGGTGGCCTGCCAGGTGAGGTCGTGGTGATAGCTGACCGAGCCGTCGGGGGCGACGGCGGTCGCCCTGGTGAACAACGACGTGCTTTCTGCGGTGACGGGATCGGTGTGCTGGGCTCGGATGACGGCGATGTCCCAGCCGTTGTCGAACTGCATACCACTCCACAGCCAGGCGCGGTCGGCAATACCCTGCGCCCGACTGGAGCGGCGGACCCTACCGCCCCAGTCGTTTTCCAACCAGGAGCGCCCCTCCACGCATTTCCAGGCGCTGCCTTGGGCGCGCACACGACCGCTGGTACGTAGGCGGGGGATGAAGAACGAAGTCGTCGCATCGCTCCCGTCGGGGCGAGGCCCGGGGTAGTGGCCATGGACGTCGAACTGCGGGACGGCCGACTTCTGTGGCGTCAGACGCAGTTCCAGTTCCACCTCGCCCCGGACGGTGAAGAGGAAACTGCCGTCGTCCTCGGCACGCAGCGCGGCCTGTTCGCCCAGCACAAGATCCAGCCGTTCGGCGCAGTCGGCGACCTCACCCTCGAGCAGGCGGTCGGGCAGGGGAACTCCCTCGGCCAGAACGTCCGTCAGGGCACTGCGAACCCGCGGATCCATCGCCTCGTCCCCGCGGACCGAGGCGCGGATGGTTTCCACAAGATCAGGACTCAACCAGCTGCCGCACACCGATCCCTCCGGGCCGCTGCACATGAAGAGCAGCCCATAACCAGGGCCGGTGCCCGACCCGCAGCCGTGGCCCTCCCGGAAGAGGGCGGCTGCCCAACGGTAAGCACCGCCGCTCTCACTGTGAAGATCACCGCTGAGACACCATGCCTCCATGTCGGCCTCAGGGTGCGGCGTGCCGAACGGTGCGGTGGCAGCTTCGGCGCGAGGTGCGGGCAGCGGCGCCGCAGGCGCGGGAGCGGAGCGGGTGTCGTGGGTCACGGACAAAAACTAGGGCGCTCGTGATCAGCGGCTGGCCTACAACCAGGGTTCTCACCGGTACGGATGGTTCATGGGCCGGCCTGCCGCATCACCCGTGACCCCGCCGCCGCCGCGGCGTTGAGCCCTCGGCCGGCAACAGCGAAAACTTGGGAGGGGGGCCCGGTGGAGGTCAGCGGAGTGCACCACGCCTACCGCCGTCGGCGCGAGGTCCTGCGCGGGGTGGACCTGCGGCTGCGCGGCGGGGTACTGGCCGGGATCGTCGGGGAGAACGGGGCAGGCAAGACCACGCTGCTGAAGATCCTCTCCGGTGAACTGCGCGCGGACCGCGGCACGGTCCGCCACGAGGGCAGGTTCGGCTACTGTCCGCAGGCAGCCGTCCTCAACGACGCACTCACCGTCCGTCAGCACTTGGAGTTCTTCAGGGCCGCCTACGCACTCCCCGACCTGCACCGCGCCGAAGAAGTGATGGACCGGCTGCACTTTCGCAACTACGACCAGCAGCAGGCCAAAACGCTCAGCGGCGGCACCCGCCAGAAACTCAACCTCACCCTCGCTCTGATGCACGACCCGCAAGTGCTGCTGCTGGACGAGCCCTACCAGGGCTTCGACTGGGAGACCTACCAACGCTTCTGGGACCTGGCCGCGCTGCTGCGCCAGGAAGGCCGCTCCGTCCTGGTCGTCTCCCACCTGGCCTACGACACCGCCCGCCTGGACGAGCTGTGGCGCTTGGAAGACGGCCTTCTGCAGCCTGTACAGGAGGCATTGGTCTCATGAGAGGTCACGGCCACGCTGGGCTGTTTGTCACCGCGACCCGGTACGCGCTGGCCGAACATCTACGCAACCGCTTCGCGATGGTTCTCATCGCCGGCTTCATCCCGCTGTGGACCACCCTCGCCTACCTTTCGATCCCCAGCACCCGGACCAGATTCCAGCTCAGCGCCACCAAGGACATCCTGACCCCGGCCGGCAACCAGCTCACCGAAATCACCGGTGCCCTGAACGCCGTCACCCTGATCATCGGCTTCATGATGTTCGCCTCCGCCTTCGCCGGCGGCAACTTCGACCGACGCCTCGCACTGGCCGGCTACCCCCGCGCCCATCTCCTCCTCGCCAAAATCACCTCCCTCGCCCTCGCCTCCGGTGCCGTCGCCGCCTACGCCACCGCCCTCACCTACCTGCTCTGGACCCCCGAGCAGCCCCTCTACCTCGCCGCCGCCCTGTTCAGCGCCGCCATGACCTACGGCGCCATCGGGGTCGCCCTGGGCTCGCTTCTGAGGAAGGAAGTCGAGGGCATGTTCACCATCGTCATGATCAGCGTCATCGACCTCGCCCTGCAGAACCCGATCGCCAACTCAGGCTCCGACAGTCCCGTCGTACGCCTATTGCCCTCCTACGGGGCCATGCAGGCCAGCACCGCCGCCGGCTTCTCCACCACCGCCCTACCCAGCTACCTCGGCATCCAGCTGCTCTGGTTCACCGCCGCCGCACTCATCAGCCTCGCCGCCTTCCACCGCCGCACCCGCAACACCCTCCCGGCGCGCACCCGCAACACCCTCCCGGCGCGCACCCGCATCCCCCACAGCCAACACCCCAAGTTCAGCGCAGCCGACTCCGAACGCGCCGGATCAGCCACCACCGCTTCGGGCCGGGAAGCCAGCGTCACCGAACGCCGCCCTGTCAGCCTGCCAACCAGCCGGAAGCCCGCTCTACTCCATCGTCGGCGTACGCAGAATGTGGCCGGTCGGGGTGAGGATCTGCCTTAGACGTCCCTGAGAGCTCGTAACACGATCTTGTTGAAGTGCCCTGGTCGGGCGTGACCGATCTGATGATTCGGCCGTTCGTGAGGGTGTGAGCACTCGGCCGTGGATTGTGGACGACGACCTGTGGGCGCTGATCGAGCCACTCTTGCCGCCCTGGCCGGAGCGGGCGCCGGGACCGAGGCCGGTGCCGGACCGGCTGTGTCTACAGGGCATTCTGTACGTCCTCCACAACGACATAGCCTGGCAACTGCTGCCCCTGGAGCTGGGGTTCGGCTCCGGACAGACCTGCTGGCGGCGCCTGGAGCGGTGGCAACGGGTGGGCGTCTTCGACCAGTCGCACTGCATCCTGCTCGCCGAACTGAACGCCGCTGGCGAACTCGACTGGTCGCGAGCGTGCGTGGACGGCTCCCACATCCGCGCGAAAAAGGGGGCACCGACACCGGTCCGTCGTCGGTCGACCGGCGGAAGACGGGCAGCAAACATCACTTGATCTGCGACGGACGTGGCACCCCGCTCAAGGTCCTCACCACCGCCGCCAACATCAACGACGTCACCCAGACCCTCGCTCTTGTCGACGGCATCCCGCCCGTCGCAGGCCGACCCGGCCGGCCACGTCGCCGACCCGAGGCACTACTCGGCGACAAGGGTTACGACTCCAACTCCCACCGGCGTGAGCTGCGCAAACGGCGGATCCTGCCGGTCATCTCCCGCAAAGGCGCCCCGAACATCAAGGGCCTGGGCAAGCTCCGCTACGTCGTCGAGCAGACCTTCGCCCTGCTCCACCAGTTCAAACGCCTGGCCGTCCGCTGGGAGCGACGTGTTGAACCGCACGACGCCTTCGTTTCGCTGGCCTGCAGCCTTATCTGCTGGAGGCGGCTCAAGAGACAGGTAGCGTGATCACCCGAGGGCTTCGAGTGAAGTTCCAGACCGGCTGCGAGGGCAATGTCATCCCCGATCCGGTGACACTTGCGTGCGTGCAGGCCAGGCACTGGGCCCGATCACATCGGCGGATGACGGGGAGGGATGAACCTGTGTCGCAGGGCTTGGTGAGAGCCAGCGAGCTGTTGGCCAAGCACGAGGTCGAACTGCTGACTCGTGCACTCCTGGAGTGGGGCGTGGGGCGGTCCCGCACACTGCAGCGATCAACTCGCTGTCGGCATGAGGTTCGCTGGCACGCAGGATCTGCTTGATCAGTGCCAACGGCTCCGGAACGCACTTGGCGAAAACGCCCCACTCGGTGCCGCGGACTGGGCTCGGACACTCCTGGCTACAGAGATCGTCTTCGTCAGCGACCTCGCAGGCTCGGGCGTTGAATGGTCAACGACCACGGGGCGCGACGACGTGGCGACGATCAGAATGCTGCGGGTGATCCAGCGAAAGCTGGCCCGGACCGTCAGCCCCTACTACGGAAAGCGGCCCAGCGAGTAGCACAGAGGCCCACTCCGCCGACTTCCACGATTCGGACATCTCCTGACCGGTTCCCTTTTGACTGCACCCGGGCAAACGCAGAAGATCCTGTTACGAGCTCTTAGCGAGGTGCCGCGAGTACGTCCCGGAGTACGTTCTCGAGCGTGACGCGGGCCAGCTCGTGTCTCAGGCTCTCCTCGATGCCCTCGTAGACGCCCTGCATCGCCGGCTGGATGCCGTAACCCACCACGCATCCCTGGTCCGGGGTGGTGCGGTGCATCGCGAACAGCGGGCCGGGTTCCACTGCCTCGTACACGTCGAGCAGGGTCATCGACCCCAGCTCGCGCGCCAGCGACCAGCCCGCGCCCACACCCCGCCTAGACTCCACGAGCCCGGCCCTGCGCAGCTCGCCGAGCAGCCGCCTGATCACCACGGGGTTGGTGTTCGCGCTGGTCGCGATCTGCTCGGAGGTGGCGACCTCATGGCCCTGGCGCTGGTAGAGACCGATCCAGGCCAGCGCGTGGGCGGCAAGGGTCAACCTGCTGTTGGCACTCATGAACCCCTCCTCTCGGCCGCAACACTTTATGTTACGACAGCACAGTCGTAACAGTGATAGTTGCAACCGAGCGTCGTAACAATTAACGTTACGACTGCCGCAAGGGTCAATCAACGAGGTGAGAAGAATGAGCAAGCCACTCACGGGCAAGGTCGCCCTGGTCACCGGGGGGTCGCGCGGACTGGGAGCCGCGACCGTACGATTGCTGGCCGAGCAGGGCGCCGACGTCGCCTTCACCTATGTCAGCTCCGAGAAGCAGGCGCAGGCCGTCGTCGACGACGTGCGCCTCAAGGGAGCGAAGGCCATCGCCTTCAAGTCCGACCAGGCAGACATGAGTCAGGCGCCGGCGCTCATCGACGACGTGGTCGCGCACTTCGGCGGCATGGACATCCTCGTCAACAACGCGGCGATCTCGGTGGAGCAGGGCCGCACGGTGGACGACCCGGACGCCGACACCGCCGCACTGGACCGGATGCACGCCACCAACTACCTCGGCGTGATCGCCGTCATCCGGGCCGCCTCCCGAGTTCTGCGCGGGGGCGGCCGCATCATCACAGTGAGTTCCGGACTGGGTACCAGGGTCGGCGCCCCCGGCCTTGCCGACTACTCGGCGACCAAGTCAGGGATCGAGAGGTACACCATGGGCGTCGCACGGGACCTCGGGCCCCGGAACATCACGGCCAACGTCGTGGAAGCCGGACTGATGGAGGGCGGCATGCAACCGCCGGACCCCGAGACCCTCAAGGCCCTGGTCAGCTCGTTGTCCCTGCAACGCATGGGTCACCCGGAAGAAGTCGCCGCGGCGATCGCCTTTCTCGCGAGCCCCGCCGCGTCGTACGTCACGGGCGCGGTGCTGGACGCCCACGGTGGCTACAACGCCTGAACCGGAACCCCTGCCGCGCGCCCCGAAGGAAATCCCGTCTTCGCGGCGCGACCACCAACGACCCGCGCGTGCATGGACACGCCTCAAGAAGCAATTCCGTCTTGACCAGTCACCTGAATTCTGCAGGACAGGGGCCCTCCCCGCTCCGGGCAGTCTGCGGCACGCCGCTGGAGACCTGCGGATGACGGGTCACCGCCACGACCACCGAAAAAGTCCTCGGTGGACCGGGAGCACCCGTTACCTGTCCGTGCAATCGATGAAGCCAGGCTGCGCAGCGATGCGCCCGGCGCCCCACTCGTGCGCGGTGAGGCCGGCGTGAAGCAGCTCGGGGTGCAGTGTTGGACGTCGCTGTCCGGATCCGCCGCGGCGCTCAGGTCACGCCGAGACCTTGACGCCCGCTCTCTCGCCCGAAGCCGTACTCAAGGCGGTCGAGGGCTTCACGTCCCTCATCGGTGATGTAGATCAGGTCGGCCAGTGGCACGGGAAGGAATCCCTCCTCTTCCATCCGTCGCAGCTGGAGAATCAGTCCGTCGTAGAAGCCCGCGCTGTTCAGTAGCACGACGGGCTTGTCGTGCAGTTGATGCTTCTTCAGCTCCAGGATCTCGCTCACCTCGTCCAGCGTGCCCAGTCCACCGGCCATGACCACCACGGCGTCCGCGGAGGCCAGGAGCAGGGCCTTGCGTGCGGCCAGGTCCTCCGCGAAGGTCATCTCGTCGGTGTCCTCTCTGGCGTAGCTCCTGAGGGACTCGACGGAAACTCCGACGAGGCGTCCGCCTGTGTCTCGGACGCCGTCGGCGACGACCTTCATGAGTCCGGTGTCGGAACCACCCCACACCAGGGTGTGTCCGCCTTCGCCGAGGAGTTCGGCGAGTTCTCGGGCCGGCCGGGCGTACCGGTCGTCGAGGTCTGCGGACGAGAGGAAGACGCAGATCTTCATGGGAACCCCTCACCAAGGGTGTTGTCTTCGAGGTGGTTGAATGACAGGGCGGCTCATTGGTGCGGGGAACTGCTTGAGCCCGCGCGTCCGTGACCGAAGCCGCCCTCATAGCCGGGGGAAGACCATGGAATAAGTCTCAGGGCTGCATCTCCGTGAAGCCAAGGCGCCATGAGGGATACTCCGGACGCCAGCCTCGTGCGCGCGCCAGGTGATTGGAGGCGCCTCGTGCCCAGGCGGGGGCTCCCGATGCGGAGTCGGGTGCCGTGACGTGGAGAGCGGCGGCGAGTACCGGTACCCAGTCGCGTCCCCGTGCGGGCTCGTCGTCGGTGATGTTGACCGGGCCGGAAGGCCAGTTGAGGGCGTCGACGGCGGCGCGAGCCGCGTCGGCGACGTGTACGAACGAGGTCACGGAGTCGTCCGCCGCGACACTCCCCAGGAAGGGTGCGTCGGGATCGCCGCCGAGTGCCGCGACGACTGACCCTCCCGGCGCGTACCACGTACCGGGCCCGTACAGGACTCCGTACCGGAGCGCGACGGCGCTCTCCATCTCGCCGGCCGTGTCTTCCATCGTGCGGATGCCATCGACCATGGCTGCACGGGGTTCGGCCGCTGCGGAATCCAGTGGCACCTCTTCGTCGGCCGGGCCCGTCCCGGGCGCGTACACCCAGGCGATGGACTGCACGACGATCTTCGCCACGCCTGCGTCCTTGGCGGCGTCGATCAGGTTGCGTGTCCCCTCACGGCGCAGCCGGTTCGTCGCCTGCCCGTCCGCGCCGGCCAGGTCGGTGAGTTGGTGGATCACCGCGTCCGGCATGGTTCGTGCCAGGGCCTCGTGGAGTGCGTGCCGGTCGAAGACATCGACCTGGACGGCGTCGGCTCCCTGGCTCCGTACACGGTCGGCGCCGGCGTCGGAGCGGGATGTACCGGTGACGTGGTGGCCCGCTTCCAGCAGCTGAGGCACGAGGAGACGGCCTACTGCGCCGGTTGCTCCTGCTACGAATACGCGCATGGTCTTGTCTCTTTCTCTTCTTGTTCGATGATGATTTTCGCCGGTGCAGTGGCTCGCCGGTCCCCGCTATTTGCTGATCGCGGGAAGCTGTGCGGAGGGTGGCTCCGTGGGTCGGCGTGCGGGGTCCTGCCGCGAAGAGTGAAAGCGTCGGATGAAGACGTGGCAGAGCGCGGCGCCGATGACGGCGCCGAGCACCGGGACGGTGAGGTATATCCACAGGTCCGTGGTCTGGTGAGAGAACACGGCCGGGCCGAGTTGGCGAGCAGGGTTGACCGAGCCGCCGCTGCGGGGCCCCAGCAATGCGATCACCAAGGCCACGCCGCTCCCGATCACCCAGGGCACCAGTGGCGCGCGACGAGGGTGGGCCATGGCAACGCCGACGATGAGGACCAGCGCCATCATGGCCCCGGCTTCGGCAAGGAAGACGTCGCCGGCCCGCCAGCCGCCGGCCGGGCGGATCACGGCGTCTGCGACGGCGGCGTGGGAGACCGCGGGTCCCCAGACCAGACGGGCCAGTGCCGTGCCGGCGACCGAGCCGGTCAGTTGGGCCAGTACGTAGGGCATGACGCTGCGGCCGGGAATCACGTTCATCAGCCAGAGTGCCGCGGTCACCGCGGGGTTCATGTGACCACCACTTCGCCGGCCGAGCGGGCTGAGGATCAATCCGGTCACGACGGCTCCGCTGAACGCACCGTCGACGGCAAGTGCCGTGTTCAGATCAGCGATGTAGAGAGTGGCGCCCGGGTCACGAAGCCACCGAACCCCCGTCACCGTGACGAACAGCAGAACCGTCGTCAGCACGAACTCATCGCCGGCTTGCCTGAGTGACGGGCTGCGAGTGAGAGGCGGGCTGGACCGCATTGCCTTCTCCTTGCACAGCTCTTCACAGTTCACTTGCGGTACGGGTCCGGTCGGCGAAAGCCCCCGGACTCCGTGCGAGGCCCGCATCCGACGGGAATCGGCGGGGAAGCTCTCTCACGGGCACGACACGGCACCGGCCCGCTGTCCTGGCGTAGGCGGACAGCAGGAACCGGTATCGCCTGGCATGGAGCCTCAGGTCCTCGTCGGACACGCCGCGGGCGTCGTGCAGGATCACAGGGGGAGCCCATGTCATGCCCGTGCGGGCCGCCGTCTGTTCCAGGGGCCGTAGTAGTTCTTCCATCGAGAACCTCTGAAGGCCCTCGGGCCCGTAATCGGCCTCGGTGCTTCCGGTAGAGGTGACGACCTGCAAGGTTTTCCTGGTCAGAAGTGGTCCATCGTGGTCGTAGGCGAAGCCGTACTGCAGGACCGCGTCCAGCCATTCCTTGAGGAGGCTGGGCACTGAGTACCACTGGGTCGGAAACTGAAAGATGATCACTTGGTGATCGCGGACGAGTTGTTGCTCACGTCGGATGTCGATACGGAAGTCGGGATAGAGGTCGTACAGGTTCCTGAAGGTGACGCCCCTGGCGGACTGAGCCTCATCCCACATCGGGCTGTTGATTTTGGACCGGCTCAGGTCGGGGTGAGCCAGTAGGACCAGAGCCTGGTTGGCCGGCATGGGGTATTTCCTTTCTCACCTCTCTGGTTCGGCCGGGGCGCGCGAGCGGCAAGTGGTCGCGTGCCTGGTCGCTGTTCAGTGAGGTGTCCTGCGGTTCGGACTGCGGTGCTCCTGGGAGGGCTCGGTGGTCCGTTCGGCGCTCCGCGGCGCTGACCTGGCACCGGACCTCAGGCGTTGGGCGAGTAGTGGCCGGGGATCATGCGGGTGGAGACACCGAAACGGTTGAACGCGTTGATGGTCGTGATGGCCGCGATGAGGTGGGCCAGTTCCGTCTCCTCGAACACGGCCGCGGCCTTGCTGTAGATCTCGTCGGGGACGTATCCGTCGCCCAGCACGGTGACGGCTTCGGTCAGCTCGATCGCTGCGATCTCCCTCGCCGTGTAGTAGTGCCTGGACTCTCTCCAGGCGGCCAGCTGGATGATTCTTTCCGCCGACTCACCGGCCGCCAGGGCGTCCTTGCTGTGCATGTCCAGGCAGAAGGCACAGTGGTTGATCTGCGAGGCCCTGATCTTGACCAGGTTAAGGAGAGTCTCCTCGACTCCGCGGCTGGCTGCGGTGTCCAGACGGATCATCGCCTTGTAGACGTCCGGTGCCAGCTTGATCCAGTCCAGTCGTGGCGAGTGCTCCGGAAGCCGGTCGGTCTGTGTGTGCGATTCATTCGTCGTCATGCTGGTAAACGTAGGACGAAAGTGGTCGTGGAGTATGGTCCACTTCCATGACAAAATTCCGGGCCACTTCGTCTACTGGTCCGCTCTCCGCCTTCGGCGTCGACCTGCACCTGGAATTGCGGGGCTACGGGCTGCGAGCAGGGCTCACCCAGGCGCTGCGCGACGCCGTCCGCACAGGACGGCTACCTTCCGGCACCCGCCTGCCGTCGTCCCGCTCTCTCGCCGGCGATCTCGGTGTCGCCCGCAACACGGTGACCGACGCCTATGCGGAATTGGTCGCCGAGGGATGGCTTGTCGCCCGTCATGGCTCCGGGACGCGCGTAGCCGGACGGGAGCAGGCAGCCGGGACCGCACCTCCCGCCGCCGCGGCACGACGAGCCGGACACCGACCCCGGTTTGCCATGCTGCCCGGGACGCCCGACCTCTCCGGCTTTCCCCGCAAGCAGTGGATCGCCGCAGCACGCCGGGCCCTGGACACCGCGCCGAACGATGCCCTCGGCTACGGCGACGCACTGGGCCGCGCGGAGCTGCGCACGGCGCTGGCCGGATACCTGGCTCGAGTCCGCGGTGTCCGGACCGACCCCGAACGGATCGTCATCTGTTCGGGGTTCCATCACGGCCTCACCCTGATGACCCGGGTCCTCACAGTCCGTGGTGTGCGGACGGTGGCCGTCGAGGAGTACGGGCTTGACCTGCACCGCAATCTCATCAGCGACGCGGGTCTGCGCATGGCCGCCCTTCCGGTCGACGAGCGTGGGGCATGCATCGATCAACTGTCTGCCCTGCCCGGCACCGGCGCCGTCCTGCTGACACCCGCGCACCAGTACCCCACCGGTCATGCACTCAGCCCGGACCGAAGGATGGCGGCCGTCGACTGGGCACGGAACTCTGGCGGGCTGATCATCGAGGACGACTACGACGGAGAGTTCCGCTACGACCGCCAGCCGGTAGGCGCGCTACAGGGCCTGGACCCTGAGCGGGTGGTCTACTGCGGTACCGCCAGCAAGACACTGGCTCCGGGTCTGCGGCTGGCCTGGATGGTCCTTCCCGAAGAGCTCGTTCCGGAGGTCGAGGCCGCCAAGCTGCACGCCGATCTGCTCACCAGCGCACTGGACCAGCTGATCCTCGCGGAACTCATCTCCTCCGGCTCCTATGACCGGCACGTGCGCGCCATGCGGATGCGGTACCGGCGCAGACGCGACGAACTGGTCACCGCCCTGGCACAGTACGCCCCCGACGTGCGGGTGACAGGCCTGGCAGCGGGACTGCAAGCGGTCGTCCGGCTCCCCCACGGGACAGAGCAGGCAGTGGTCGAGGCGGCCGCCACGAAGGGGCTCGCCGTCAGCGGGATCACACCATTCCGCTACACCGGAAACCTGCCTCGCCGCCCTCTCGGGGAGGACGCGCTGGTCGTCAACTACGCCGGCCCTTCCGACAGCGCCTGGTCGGGCGCGCTCGAAACACTGTGCCGTGTGATGCCGTAACCCGACCGGAAGCCCGTCCAGCCCGCCACTCCGCATGCGCGGGAGGCCGGTCCACCGCCGCCCTCGCCCTGCGACCACGGCATCCGCCGCAGCGCGGTCCGTCCCGCCGTCGCCGTGTCGCCGGCTCCGTCAGCCGCCCGAATCCGGGCACCCGCCGAACGAGCCGTGCCCGAACAGGGCGTCACCGTGCGCGCCGGACGGTGGACGGAAGTCTGGAGCCGCTACACCGCACGACGCCGCCCGCCGGCCGCCGGTGAGGGCGGTGCCGCCGCTGCAGCTACCACGGCCGGGTGAAGCCCCCCTCTGCCTGATCGCACCTGCGGACGGCGGAAGCCGCCGTGTCAGCCGACAGGCTTCGCGCGGACGCTGCCGGGGACACGGGCGACGTCGAGCTGGTCCCTTCGACCATGCCGAGGGAAACGTGTGGACTTCGAATCGTTCCCGGGCGCCCTGTCCCTGGAAGAGACGACCGACTGGTTCCACGCCTGGACGGGCAACGCGGAGTTGAACGGCGGCCGTCAAAGCTGCTGCCCGATGGAAACACCGCAGGCGGCCGACGGCCGGCTGGACTGTCGGGCACACCCGCGAGACCTGCACCGCACTGCCGGCCCTTCGGGCTCGCCTGGCTGCAGAGACCGAGACCGTCGTCCAGGCCGAACTCATGCCCGCGTACGGCCAGTTGGACCGGGCGGGCGCCGTCGCCGAGTCGCGGGCCCTGCTCGGCCAGGACACGCCCGCGCCGCTGTGCCTTGCCGCCGTGTTCGCCGCGCTGGACGCAAACGAGCCGTGGCTGACCACGCACCACGACGCCATCCTCGGCCTGTTGCCCGCCCGCGAGAAGGGCAGGTCCGGGGCGCGGACGAGTACCGGGAGCCGCTGCGCACCATCGTCGCAAACCTGCTGGGGCGGGACTCCGACACCGACCGCGAGACCGCCCTCACGTTGCTCGACGCCGCGCTGTGGGACGAGCGCCCCGAGATGCGGGCCGAGGCCCTGTGCGACCTTGCCCGCGCCCTCTCCCCCAGCGCCGCGCAGCGGCTGATCCCGCGATCGCCCTGCAGGTACGACAGCTCCTCGCGCAGTCGCCCAGACGTCGTATCCTCCGCGTCCACGTTCCAGCGCTCGCGGGCGAGTTCGGCCGCCGGCGCGACATCCGGAACGAGCGTACCGACGTCCCAGGGATCCGGGGCAACGGCCCGGTGCGCCAGGTCGAGCAGTGCCGGACCGGCACCGGCCGCGGCGAACTCGCGCGCCGACGCGGCCTGAACGGCCGCCACCCGGTCGGCAGGGAGGGCGGCCGGTGGATGGACGACCCGGGGAGCCCTGGCCGATGACCGCCGATCCAGCGGCCAGAAGCGAGCGTCGCAGCCCCCGTCAAGTGGGCAGCGCAACAGGCGCAGGACGCACCCCTACAGCCTGTTCCGTGACCTCCGTATCGACTCGACGGGAGGGGGCGGTTTACACCCTCGCCCCGCTCGCTTTGGGCCGTGTCTTCAAAAGATCTTGAGTGGTGGATCATGGTCGGGTGATACGTCGCCATGAACTGTCCGATGCCGAGTGGGAGTTCGTCGGACCGCTGCTGCCGGTGTCACGGCGTGGCCGGAAGCGGCTGGACGACCGCAAGGTGCTCAACGGGATCGTGTGGAAGTTCCGTACCGGGACGGCCTGGCGGGACGTGCCGCAGCGGTACGGCCCGTGGGCCACGCTGCCACACCCGCTTTCGGCGGTGGGCGCTGGACGGCACCTTCGAGCGCATGCTCCGGGCCGCCCAGGCGCACGCTGA
The DNA here is from genome assembly GCF_040634235.1 of Streptomyces sp. NPDC007157. NCBI lineage: Bacteria > Bacillati > Actinomycetota > Actinomycetes > Kitasatosporales > Streptomycetaceae > Streptomyces > Streptomyces sp. NPDC007157. Next base: position 35,114 of record NZ_JBEYFE010000044.1, on the reverse strand, counting down.
CGCGGCTGGGGACATCGACTGGCTGGTGTCGGTCGACTCCACCGTCGTCCGCGCCCACCAGCACGCCGCCGGGGCCCGAAAAAGGGGGGTCCGCAGTCCCGGCCTCGGACGCTCTCGAGGCGGCCTGACCAGCAAAATCCACCTCGCCTGCGACAGGGCCGGCCGCCCGCTCGCCTTCACACTCACGGGCGGCAACACCAACGACTGCACCCAGTTCACCGCCGTGATGGAAGCGATACGAGTGCCCCGCATCGGCCCGGGACGGCCCCGCACACGGCCCGCCCACGTGACTGGGCGACAAGGGCTACAGCTCCCGGGCCATCCGCACCTGGCTGCGTCGGCACGGCATCGGCCACACCATCCCCGAGCGGGCCGACCAGGTTCGGAACCGGCTCCGCCGCGGCGGCCGAGGCGGGCGCCCGCCGGCCTTCGACAAGCAGCTCTACAAGTGTCGCAACGTGGTGGAACGGTGCTTCAACCGCCTGAAGCAGTGGCGCGGCATCGCTACTCGCTACGACAAGACCGCCGAGTCGAACCAGGCGGCCGTCACCCTCGCATCGCTCCTGATGTGGGCGTGACATTTGAAGACAACTCCTAGGGGATCGTGAGGACATGATTCCGGGTCGTAGGACGCGTGAACGGCACTTCCATCGCTCTCCCGCCACCAGCCGTCCACGGTGAGCACGTCCGTGTCCGGCGGAAGCTGTCCTTCCCGCCGACGCGGGGGTGCTCCGTTGTCGTTGGGCTGCACGCCCTGCACGTTGGAGTCCTTCCCGCCGACGCGGGGGTGTTCCGTACGGGAGCGGGCACACACGAACTGGCCCGAGGTCCTTCCCGCGCCGGCACCATCGCCCAAGCGATCCCGACAGAACCGCCTTGCTCGACCTCTACAAGACGATCCAGAACACGATCGAAGCCCTTGGCGGTGATTTTCAGGTGATCGTGATGGAGCATGCAGACCTGGACGACGAGCCCTTCCGCAGCTCGGTCGAAGCCCGGTGGCGGCGCAGCAACGACCAAGCTCTCGTACTCCAGGATTGGATCACCGAAGAGATCGATGACGCCTGACCACACCCCGACGGGCCCGCGGCGGCGGCCGTGGGCACGCCCCGCCGTCGACCAAGGGGCGCGCGGCGGGTCGGACAGTCCCCGGCAGGTTAGGCGATCTCGGAGTCGATGCCGGTGATCACTGCGGGGCCGAGCGGCACGCCGTCCGCGTCGAGCCCGGCGTCCCGCAGCGCGGTGTCCGCAAGCCGCCGCGCCTCGCGCTCCGCGTCGGCATTGCTGTCCGCCTCCACGGTGAGCCGGAGTGCGAAGGTGTTGTCGTCGTTGACGGCAAGCACGTCCAGGTCCTCGGCGCTACCCATCTTGGTGCCGTGCGGATCTGCGGGCCGCAGAGCCCGCCCCAGCCGCTGGCGTGCCGCGTCGTCGACGCCTGCGGTGAAGGTGCCGGGCACAGTGATCACGTAGGTGGTCATGACGATCCTTCCGTCGGGTGCCACACCGCCTACCCCAAATCACGGCGAGGAGTGCGTCCGTACCCCCGGGCGGCCCCATCCGTGCGCCGAGCGGTCTCGTAGATGAGCTGGCAGGCCCCCCGATCGCGATGCCGCTGCACTCCCAGCAAGAGAACGTCAAGCTCCGCGAGGTCGCCCGCCGCGTCTGCGAGCAAGGCAGCCTCTGATCCACAGTTGGGGGCGGTTTCTCCGGCTCACGGGCCGAACCGGAGAAACCTGGACCCGCCAGCTGCCCCGGGGCAACGGTGATCCTGGCACCCGAGTCCCCCGCCAGGCCGCCCCCAGACCTCCCCGACCTGCAGCCCCGGACCTCCTCGGTGCAGCGACCAGACCACCCACGCGAGCGGCCCCCGCAGCAGGGCACCGCCGACCAGCCGGCGGCCTGGGGTGTGCTCCGGTTCCTGCTCGGGGGCGCGGCTCGCGCCCCGCCCGCTAGGGCGCTTCTTTGCGATCACCGGATCGTTGGTCTAGCCGTGCCGTTGACTGACGCGCAGTGGGCGCAGATAGAGCCGTTGTTGCCTGACCGGACACCGAGGCGCGATGGGCGATGGCGTGATCACCGCCAGGTGATCGACGCGATCGCCTGGAAGTTCCAGACCGGCTCGCAATGGGTGTACCTCCCCGCCAAGTACGGCTCGTGGAAGGGCGTCTATACGCGGCTGAGGAACTACCTCGGGGGCGGCCGGCGTACGAGCGAGGTAGAGGGCGCAGTCGAAGAGGACGGCGAGCGGGTAGCTGTCCTCGACCTCGGCCCAGCTGCTCGGACTGCCGGATCCACTCCAGCAGCAGGTATCCGCGCTGGTGACGGACGAGATCGGCGAACGCCCGGGCGAGGTCGGAGGCCCTGGTGATGTCCGGGCTGGCGAGCCGGACTTGAAGGAGTCGCTCGTCCTGGCCTTCGGTGAGCGCCTCCCGGGACCGCATGATCCACGAGGTGACCTGACGGTGGGGGCCACCGACCGTCAGGTCGGCAGGCCCGGTGATCAGTGACGGTCCAGTGGACGTCAGGGAGTCCGTCGCAGCGGGACAATGTCGGGCATGGCGATGCGTACGGAGGGCCGGGCCGCTTCCGGGGTCGCCAGCAGCGCGACGATGATGACCGGCTACTGGCAGTGCGGACCGGAGCCGTGCCTGCGCGTCTATCTGCCGATCCATCAACATGACGGCCGGGTTGCGGCATCGGACCTATACCGGCTCTGTCGCGCGCACCGCGAGAACGACAGAGCCCTGACCCCGAGGGCGTGGGCGTTCCGGATGCCGCGGGTCTCGGAAGGCCCGAGGGAAGGCGTGGTGGTCATGTCCACCGATGGCCGACTCCGCCCATGTTGAGCAGCTCATGGCAGTCCGGGTTTCCCGCGTCGTAGCAGCGGAGCTGGCGAGGGAGGCGCCGTCCGCCTCCTTGGCGGGCAGTCGTTTGAGCTGTCTGGATTCCGTTGGCCTTTGGTCTGGTCAGCGGGCGGCGGTGGCGTTCCCGCGGAACGTCCCGGCCACCACGGGGACCAGTTGCCGCTCGATCTGCTCGGCGGACATGGCGGCCAGTTCGGTGCCGATGGGTGACAGCGCGAGCCAGTTCAGCAGGCCAGCCGCGCAGCGCGTGCGGAAGATCAGTTCCTGCTCGTCGACTCCGGGAAGGTTCGGTGCCAGCACCCGGACGGCCCCCCGGCGACTCTGATCGAACTTGCTGTCCAGCCGCCCCCACCTCTGGGGCGGATTGATGCAGACACGTGCCATCGTCCGCATCATGGCCAGGTCCTGGCCGCAGGCCGCCAGCGCACGCATCATCGGCCGGGCGAACGCCGCCGCCAGGTCATCGAGCGCCGCAGTGGAGCCAAGCGCATTGAGTTCCAGGAGCTGCGCGTCCAGGTACCGTTCCAGCGCGTGTTCGATCGTCGTCTCACACAGCGCTTTCAGTGACCCGAAGTGGTAGCTGACCGCAGCGACGTTGACTCCGGCGCGATCGGTGATCTCCCGAAGTGTCACGCCCTCTTGGCCTCGATGCGCGAGCAGCTCCAGGGCCGCCGTCTGCAGGCCGTCCTGCGTGCGCTGCCCTGCCTTCCGGCGCAGGTCCGTCTTCTCCGCCCGTATCATAGCATGTAATCAAACATACGCTTGAATACATTGTCAACAGCCAGGCCACCTCGGGGGTTGAGGTCGAACCCGAGCGAACCCGGCCCCGCGAGGCATGAGGGCACCTTCACCGGGTCGCCACCTTGGATCACCATCGAAGATTCGCCCTGACCGGCCCCAATACAGCTGCGCGCACGCCCCCATGGCGCGCGGACAAAGAATTCAAACGATGGCTTGACAGCCCGGACCGCCCTCCATAATGTTAAGCCATCATTTGATTTTCTCACTCCGCCGCACAAGACACCGCGTTGCCACGGCACGGACCTCGGACACCGAGAACCGACCTGACCAACCTTGAAGGAACACACCATGAAGCTGCTCAGCCGGAAGTCGATCACCGCCGCGACCGCCGTCGCCATCCTGGGTGGTCTTTCCATCGCCGCCGTGCCGTCACAGGCCGCCAGCTCCACCCACACCAGCACCAGCACCGCGGCCCACAGCAGTACCAGCGTCCCGGACCTGACCCCTCGCCAGCTGGCGAAGCTGCCGCTCACCGACCGCCACCTCAGCAAGCACGAGCGGCACAACCTCGCCGTCGTCCTGAACGCGTACTACGTGGCCGAAGGCAACAGCCTGGACGCCAAGGCGTTCGTCTACGACTTCGCCAAGGACGGCGTCTTCAACGACATGGTCCCCGGCGTCTCCTACAGCGGCAAGGCACTCGGCAACGTTCCGCTCTACATGGCTGGCCTCTTCCCCGACGTCCACCGCGACCTGCGCCGCATCACCGTCAACAGCGACACCGTCAGCATCGAACTGTCCATCCAGGGCACCTTCAAGGGCCCCTTCCAGTCCCCCGCCGGCACCGTCAAGCCCAACGGCAAGAGGGTCGACGTCCCCACCGCCGACTTCTGGTACCTCAAGAACGGCAAGGTCGAGAAGTTCGACTGCTTCGTCGGCTACACCACCATGTACCAGCAGATGGGCATCACCATCGACTGGGCCTCCGCCGTCAACAAGCACTGACCCCGAGCCCCCCGGCGGGTGATACCCGGCCCCACCATCCGCACATCACCCGCCAGCCGCTGCAGATCCGCCGGAGGGTGCTCCCCCGTGCAACACGCCGCTTCAAGAGCAGCCACCGGAACGCCTGCGCCGACGGTGTTACGTCGTCGTCCGAGGGTTGTCCGTCGCGCCTACCGCTATGCCGAGGATGTGGACGTGACCGGCTGGGTCAGGTCTTTCACCGACGACGGGACCTTCCTCGACAACAACATCTCCCATACCCTCCGTGGCTGGAACGAGCTCGGGTGGCCGGTCCAGAGCATTGCGCGAGCGTTCCCCGACATGCACCGTGAGCTCGACCAGGTCCATGTCGTCGGCAACATGGTCCTCCCGTGGGAGCGGCTCGACGGCACCTTCATCAGTCCGACCGGCAAAAGGCAGACCACCCCGACCCTCGACATCTTCGAACTCGCCGACGGCAAGATCAAGCGGTTCGACAGCTACCCCGAGGGCCCTGTCATCGCCAGGCAACTCGGCCTGAGTTGAGAATCCTTCCGCTTACCGCACACGGCAGAACCTTTCTTCGGCTTCGCTACCGGGTGGGAAGCCGTCCACTCCCTTGAGAGGGTGTGAGCTGAGCCCTGTTTGTGTCGTCAATGCGGAGCGAGACTCGCCGTTCTATCAGCACCGCTCAAACCGTCAGTAAGATCCAAAAAATCACAAGGGGATTATGATGGCCGATACGCATGGCCGTGAGCTGACCACTGGGGTGAAGGTTCCCCTTGTCGGTTTCGGGACCTATCTCATTCCGGACGAAGAGGTCGCGTCCGCCGTCGAGAATTCCTTGGCCGCAGGGTATCGGCACATCGATACGGCCGAGGTATATGAGAACGAGCGCGGCGTCGGCGAAGGGCTGCGTCGCGGTATGCGGCAAGAAGGTCTCGAACGCGGCGACGTGTTCGTGACCACCAAGCTGTGGCCGCTGACCGAGGAACGCAGTAAGACGGGCGAGGAGACCCTGCGGTCCCTCGACGAGAGTCTTGACCGGCTCGGTCTGGAGCAGGTCGACCTGTACCTCGTTCACGCCGCTTTCGGCCGTGAGCAGCGTCTGGAACAGTGGCAGGCACTGGTTGAGGCTTACAAGGGCGGCAAGGCGCGTGCGATCGGCGTTTCGAACTTCAATGCCGCTCACATCGACGAGCTGATCGAGGCGGGACTTCCCGTCCCGAACGCCAACCAGATCGAACTGCACCCCTGGTCACAGAAGCCCGAACTGGTCTCCTACTTGAACCAGAAGGGCATCACGCCCATCGCCTACAGCAGCCTGGTTCCGCTGTCTACCTGGCGCACCGCACCCGGCCACCTGAGCGGAAAGACGCAGGAGATGCGCGCCGACGGAGAGCGCTCCGATTCTCCCTTCAAGAAGCTGGCGGAAAAATACGGTGTGACCGAGGCGCAGTTCCTTCTGGGCTGGGGCGTGCAGAACGGCTATCCGGTGCTTCCGAAGAGCACCAACCCGGTCCGCATGCGTGAGAACCTGGACGTTCTCTCGTTCCGCATCGACGGCGCCGACATGGACTACATTTGCGGTCTGGACCGCGGAGCGGGGATCGCCTGGGGCGAAGTGGACCCCACCACGAACGGCTGACCAACCCCGGACCAGCACGTTTCCCGGCCCTGCCTAGTATCCGGTGGGAGCCGCCGGAGCCTACGGTTGCCCGGTGCCGGGCAACTGGACCAGAAGAATGCCGTGCCCGCCACCGCGCGGAAACTCGGTGGCGATGCACACGAAGCAGATGTGCCCATCGCCGGGCTTACCCGCTTGATTCGCCGGTCACCGTGCCCCGTTTCCGTGTGCCAGGCGTGCTTACTCTTGGCTCCGGCCCGGTTCGGATTGCCGGGCCGGTGGCAGACATGCAGGTGAGGGGTACGACCTTCGCCGCAGGCGGCGTTTCGACTCTTCCCTTCCCTACCGCATAGGGGGCAGGTAGCCGTAAAGGAGACCCCGCCTTCCCCGTTCAGCCGGAGGGGCGCCGCCCTAGCTCGTGCGCATGCTCGATGGTTATTGGTGCTCCTGTGCGCTGCTGTAGCGTGCCCATCCAGCACACCGCGGACCTGCACGGCTGGACCCGGTTCGTGTCCATGCAGGACCAGTACAACCTGCTTCAGCGCGAGGAGGAGCGGGAGATGCTGCCGTACTGTCTGGACCAGGGCATCGGCGTGATGCCCTGGAGCCCGCTGGCGCGCGGCCGGCTGACCCGCGACCTGGACGAGCACACCACGCGCAAAAGTACCGACGGCGCCGAGGAGATCCTCTACGGCCAGACAGCCAGGGCCGACCGGGGAATCATCGACGCGGTCGCCGCCATCGCCACAGAGCGCGGCGTCAGCCGCTCCCAGGTGGCACGGGCCTGGGCGATGCACAAGCCGGCAGTCACCGCGCCGATCGTCGGCACCACCAAGCCGCACCACCTCACCGACGCCGTCGCCGCCACCGAACTCAAGCTCAGCGCCAACGAGTTGACCCGACTGGAGCAGCACTACACCACGCGCCCCGCGTCCGGCTTCTGACCCGCCGCCCGCTCGACCACGCCCGCTCGGAACACAGGACGGCTACCCAGCCACGGTTCCAAGCGGGTCCGCCCGGACGAGCGCGGCGATCTCGGCCGTCTGCACAGAACGCACCGGCAACGCGGCCGTTGGCGTACCAAGGCAGTGACTACGGCTGGAGAACCGAGATCTCCAGCTCAGGATCGAATCCGGAGTCCGAAGCAACCCTGCGAGCGAACTCGCGAACACCCGCCAGCTGGCGTTCGCCGAACGAGAAGTCCAGAGCCTCGGTGTAGTAGCGGCGCAACGCCTGCTCGTCGAACGCCTCCCACCGGGCGGCTTGCTCGCACACCTTGTCAACTTCGGCCATCGAGAGGTCCCGGGACTCCAGGAAGGCCCGGTGCACCTCGCGCACGATGCGAGGGTTCTGCTCCAAGTAGTCCTTGCGGACGGCCCAGGCCGCGAAAACGAACGGCAGACCAGTCCATGCCTTCCACATCTCGCCCAGGTCGTACACCAGCAGTCCCAGATCCTCAGCCTGGTGAAGGTAGGCGCGCAGCGCGGCGTCACCGATGATCACCGCGGCGTCCGCGTCCTGCATCATCACCGGCAGGTCCGGCGGGCAGGTGAAGTACTCCGGGCGGACCCCTTCCCGCTCCTCCAGCAGCAATCGAGCCAGGCGTACCGACGAGCGCGAGGTGGAACCCAAGGCGACCCGGCGCCCGTCCAGCTCGCGCAGCGGGACCTGGCTGACGATCAGGCATGAGGTCACCGCACCATCGCTGCCCACCGCGATGCCCGGGAGCAGCACCAAGTCGTCGGCATGCTTGAGGTACTCCATGCAGGCGATCGGACCGATATCCAAGGTCCCGTCGACCAGCAGACTGCTCAGCCGGTCCGGAGTGTCCCTGATCAACTCCATGTCGAGCAAGGTGCCCGTGCGGGCCAGTCCCCAATAAATCGGCAGACAGTTGAGAAACTGGATGTGCCCGACCCGGGGACGCTTCCCCGGTTCGTGCAGGACGGGAGCTACGTGCGAAATATCCACGTCCGCAGGCTAGTACTTCGGAGTCTGCCCGGTGCCAGGGGCACCCGGTCAGGGATCAGGCAGGCCAAGGGCGGTTGTGGGGCGGCGGAAACACGACTTCGTACAGCTCGGTTTCCGCGCTACCGGACCGTATGGCCGGTGCCCACAACACATCAGAGCGATCGGAGACAGGCCGGCTCCCATCACGCATCCGATCCCCTCACCAGCACCGCCGCCGGCGCCTCCACACGCGAACTCTTCGCCGCCCGCCGCGCCCTCACTCACTACGGCAACCTCCTCAACCAGGCCGTGGCGGCTCTCAACTCCGGCGCGGACGTGCCGTACCTCGACGACGCAATCGACCGGGCGCTCACCACACGCGACCGTGTCGACGAGGCCGTCCAACAGTTCATCGCCCTCATCGACCCGAGCGGTCCCCAGCCCCGGCCGGCCCGAGGCCAGTACGGCGAGGCCGCGTGATCCCGAAGATCCACAAACAGGGCGACAACACCTACGGCCTGCTCAACTACTTCTACGGCAAGGGCACCAAGGAAGAACCGTCGATCCTCACCTCGTAGCCTCCTACGACGGCTCCGCCCCCGACCCGGGCCGCGACGAGCACGCGACCCTGACCGCTCTCCAGCAGATCCTCGACCAGCCCCTCCAGCTCCTGGACCCCGATCAGCGCCCGCCTCACCACATCTGGCACTGCTCGGTACGCGCCGCCCCCAGCGACCGCACGCTGTCCGACGTCGAGTGGGCCGACATCGCCCGCCGCATGGTCGCCGCCACCGGCATCGATCCGGGCGACGGCGCCGCCTGCCGCTGGGCCGCCATCCGGCATGCTGACGACCACATCCACATCATCGCCACCCTCGTCCGCGAGGACGGACGGCTGAGGATCTCGTACATCTCGGACTCGTCGAACCCGCCGGGAGCCGGCGCGGCGTGTGCCATGGGTCCGGGCTTGCCCAAGGGCCGGGCCGCTGTCACATCCCTGCGGCGGGCAGGGCCAGGACCTCGCGCAGTTCCCGTGCCGCTCGGCCGGACCGCGCGCCCGGTGGGAGCGCCCCGATGACCTCGCGCGCCCGCTGCCGCACGATCGGCGTCCGGTGACCGGGAGCCACGCGCAGGAAGGTGACACCGGCCAGCTGACAGGCCTCGGCCGGACTTCGTTCGTGCGCCAGGCAGAGGGCCGCAGAGCCGTCGGCCGTACCCGGCCGGCTGGAGAGCCGTCATGGGATTTTCCGGAAACATGTCGAGATGAGTGCCGACCGCCCTACGATGACCGCCCGGGACGGTGATCCAACGGACGACCGGCCAGGATGGTGATCCAACGGGGGGTGGGGCCATGGACGGCGACGCGGCACGACCGTCTTCGGCATTACAGCTCCTACTCGAGGGGCAGGAGCTGTGGAGCGAGTACACCACCGGGGGCGACCGGGCCCAGGAGGACCGCGCCCTCGCGGTCATGACCCAGGCGGTCGAACAGGCCGACAGGGAAGGCGACCCCGTTCTGCGCGGAGTGACCAGGTTCTCTCTCGGCACGGTGCTCGTCGCGCGGTACGAGATGTCGGGCGCACAATCCGACGTCGACTCCGGGGCCGATCTGCTGACCGCCGCGCTGCGGTACCTGCCATCGGAGCACGGGGACGTGCCGGGTGTGCTCGCCACCCTCGCCACCGCCTCTTTCCACCGCTACCACCGGTCGGGCGTGGCCCGTCACCTCACCGAAGCCGTCGAAACGGCCCGCCGGGGCATCGAGGCGGTTCGCGATCCGCAGGACTTCAGGCTCGGGGGCTGGTACTCCAATCTGGGCGGGCTCCTGCGCCTCCGGTTCGAATTGACCGGTGACGAGCGGGACTTGGACGAGGCGATTGTCAGTGGGCGCAGAGCACTGGAGTGTGTTCCCGCGAAGGACCGCCCCTTGGCCCTCGGCGCACTGATCGGGAACTTGATCCAACGCGTGGTCCGCCGGGGGACCTTGACGGACGCGGCAGAGGCACTGGCCGCAGGACGCGAGGCGCTCGCCGCCATGCCGCCCGGCTACGTGGCGCGCTACCAGGTCACCGGCGCCGCCGTCTCCGCGCTCCGGCTCGACCACCAGCTGGCCGGACACCGGGCCTCGCTGGACGAGGCCATCGACCTCCAGCGTGACCTCACCGCCTCCCTGCCCGAGGGCAGGCCCGACGCTGGCATCCACTTCAGCAACCTCTCGGAGCTGCTGCGCCTGCGCTACGAACAACTGGGCACGCGCAGCGACCTGGACGAGGCGGTGGCCACCGCGCGCCGGGCCGAGGAGGCGAACACCGAGCAGGCGAGGGCGCCGCACCTGGCGGCGACCCGCTGCCTCGCGGCACGTGTCCTGTCGACAGAACTGGCCGAAAAGGGGGACAGGGAGGGCGCCGCCGTCGCGGCCGCCGAGAGCCTCGCGGCGGCCCGCCGCATCGTCGCCGGCTCCGCCGGTAATCCGCTGCTGCTCGCCCGCGGCCTGCTCCACCAGGCGAACGCCCTGCTGGCGCTGGCCGTCGCCACCGGCGAGCGGGCCCCGCACAGTGAGGCCCTCGACTGCCTGGAGCAGGCCGCCGGGATCGCCCCCACCGACGACCCGCAACGGGCCGTCCTACTCACCACCATGGGCCTCGTGGGCCTGAACGCGCTCTCCGACGACGCTGACGCCGACGCGCTCGACCCAATCCTCGCCCACCTCAGGCAGGCCGCGGTCCTCGGCGGGGAGAACGGCCCCAACGCCTCGCAGGCCGCGGCCAATCTGTCGGCCGCCCTCTTCCGGCGTCATATCGCCACCGGGCGGCTGGAGGATTTGGCGGAGGGTCTGCAATGGTGCGACGTCGTCCTTGAGGCCGACACCGCGCCGCCCCCGCAACGCGTACGGATCGCGAGCCTCGCCGCCGGCCTCCTCATGGACGCGGGCGACCACCGCGGGGCGGCCGAACGGTACGCGCGTGCGGTCGAACTGCTGCCGATGGCGGCCTGGCAGGGGGCGGACCCGGCCAGCGTCGAGACCCATCTCACCGAGGCGCGCGGGCTCGCCTCCGACGCGGCGGCGGCCCGGCTGGCCGCCGACGGGAACGCCGAAGCGGCCCTCGTGCTGTTGGAGACCGGTCGCGGGGTCATGTGGACACGCATGCTGCAACTCCGGGCGGAGAGCACCGCCCTGCAGCGGGAGCACCCCGAAATCGCCGCGCGCCTCGCGGAGATCGCGTCGCGGCTCACCCTGCTCGACGGGGGCGGCGAGGGGGCGGACTTTGTACCGCTGTCACCCTCGCAGCGCATCGACCACCGCGCCCGACTGGCGCGCGAGTACCGGGATCTGGCCCGTCGGGCCGTGGCCGAGGGACACGGCGACTTCCTCGCGCCGCCCTCCCGCGAGGAACTGTTGTCCGCGGCCGCGGAGGGGCCGGTCGTGGTCGTCAACATCAGCCGCTGGCGGTGCGACGCGCTCGTCGTCACGACGGCGGGTGTCACCGCCTGCCCCCTGCCCGGCCTCGACGCGGCACGGGTGGAGGAGTGGGCCGCCCGCCATCTGGCGGCGCAGCACCGGGTGGACCAGGCGCACGCCGCCCTGCACCGCGCCCGGACCACCAGGCTGAACCTGGCGGCGGTCCGCGCTCAGCACGACGGGCGCAACGAGGTCCGGCAAGCGACCCGGCACGCCGAGACGACGCTGGAACGCGTTCTCGGACTGCTGTGGGACAGGGTCGTGGAGCCCCTACTCGCCCACCTCTCGGAGACGGGCGCCGGTCCCCCGGTGGGGCGGGCCGCGCACGGCGCCTCCCCGGCGGGCGCTGGCCGTCCCACGACGCCCGAGGAGTCCGGCGCGGACGTCGCTCCCCGGCTGTGGTGGTGCCCGACCGGCGCGCTGGCGCTGCTTCCACTGCACGCCGCAGGCCACTATGAGCCGTCCCCGGACGCCGCGGCGGTCGTCGCCGGCCCGCGGACGCTGCTCGACCGTTTCACCTGCTCGTCCGTTCCGACGGTGCGGGCGCTCGCCCGCGCCCGTACCGCGCCGCGGCACCACGCCGGGGAACCCGGGATCGCCGGAGCCGGCGGGATGCTGATGGTGGCCATGCCGGAGACTCCCGGGCAGCCGCCCTTGCCCGAGGTGGCCGAGGAGCAGGCCCTGCTCCGCACGCTGTTCCCCGCCGCCTTCCTCACGGTCCGTATGCCGCCCGAAGCCACCCGCGCGGTCGTGCGTGAGGACCTGCGCCGGCACGCCTGGGTCCACGTCAGCTGCCACGGAACCCAGGACCTGGACGCTCCGTCCTCCGGCGGGTTGCTGCTGGTGGACGGCATGCTGACCGTCGCGGACATCGGCGAGGGGCAGCACCGGGGCGAGTTCATCCTGCTGTCGGCCTGCCGGACGGTGACGGGCGGACGCGGCCTGCCCGACGAGGCGATCAGCCTCGGCGCGGCGCTGCACTACAGCGGCTACCGCCACGTCGTCGGCACCCAGTGGTCGGTCGGCGCCCGGGCGGCGGAGAGGTTCGGCGCTAGCGTCCACACCGCGCTCGCCTCGGGCGAGGGCTATGCGCCCGAGCGGGCCGCGGCGGCGGTCCGTGCCGCCGCGCTCCTGCTGCGTGCCGACACCGGCCTGCCGCGCTTCAGCTGGACCCCATTCACCCATACCGGCCCCTGACCGGCCGACGCTCCCAGAAAGGCGGCATGTGCACGATGGCGACGGTCGAACCGACTCCGGCCCTCATACCGTTCAAGGAGATCACGGAGCCCGGCTACGCGAGCAGGTTCGTCGACCGAGGCCTCACCCAGGAAGAGCTGCCCGGCGACGGCGTCCTCGTCCATGGCCTCTGTCCGCGGTGCAACGCCCCCGTCCAGGCGTTCCTGCCCGCCAGCACGGTCAGATCGGCCGTGCCACCTCCGGCCCCTCCGATCGACGGCAGCGTGCCCCCGGCGCCCGGCAGCGTCGCCGTGACCGCGGACGGCAGGGCCGGGAGTCCGGAAGTTCTCGCCGCCGACACGGCACCCCTCGTCTGCAACTGCACGGCCTGCGACCACCCGGGCCGCCCCGCCGAGTACCCCGACGGCTGCGGTGCCTACTGGCTCATCACCGTCGAGCAGGAGCAGACATGACGCTGCGGGTGCGCCCAGCGGACCGGCAGGCCACCCCGGCCGACCTGGCACTCGCCAGGGCACGCGAGTCACTCGTGCGCAGTGAGCTCCCGCGCGTACGCACCGCCGCGGTGGCCTGGCGCAACGGACTCGCCGGCCTCCTGGTGGGACTGCTCGGCTTCGGTCTCGTCAAGGGGCGCTCCGACGTCTCCCAGCTGGCCTCCGGGTGGGCCCTGGCGGTCGGGACGCTGCTGGCGCTCGCGCTCGTCTGCGGCGGGTCCGGCGCCCTCCGGCTGATGCGGGCCGGGCACGGTCTGCCCACGGTGACACCTGTCTCCCAACTGCGTTCCCAACTGGCCGCGGACCACGAAGAGGCGCTGCGTGCGGCAGCCGACCTGCGCTGGGGCATCCGCGCCACCCTGTGTTGCGCTGGCCTCCTGGTGATCGCCGTGGGCACGACCTGGTACGGGCCGGCCGCCGCCGGCCCCGCCCTGCAGATCACGACCCCCGCCAGCACGGAGTGCGCGACACGGCTGACCCTGGGCCCCTCGGGGGGCGTCCTCACCACGAAGGAAGGCCCAGTGCCACTGCCCTCCGGCGACCCCGTCACCGTACGCCCCGGCGGCACGGCCTGCGAACAGGCCGGTTGAACACTGTTCGCGAGGAACCGACCGGGGTCGGGGGGTTGGGGAACATCCATGTCATATCGTGCGCTAACTGGCCCTAACAAAGCCTCTGGACGTTGCGGTGGGTGATCAGGCAGACGGCGAGTCCGAGGAACGCTTCGTAAATGTCCTCGCGTCGTTCCCAGCGGATGCGCAGTCGGCGGAAGCCGTGCAGCGAGGAGATCGTCCGCTCGACGACCCATCGAAAAGTGCCCAGGCCGGTGCCGTGAGGCTGGCCTCGTTCGGCGATCGCTGGCCGGATGCCGCGCTGCCGCAGGAGCCGGCGGTGCTTGTCGTGGTCGTAGCCGCGATCAGCGAAGAGCTGTCAACGCTCTCGCAAAGTTGAACCCCTGCGAGTCCCGGAAAATTGACCCCGGGTTGTGCGGTTGGTCGGGGCAGTGCAGCCGACCGGGCACCATTGGCGCATGGAAGACGATCTCCCGACCGTGACGGTGCGCCTGTGGCGTGCGGATGCCATCGTGTTGTTCGACTGGCTGATGAGCACGGACCTCGATTCCGTGCCGGTCACCCACCCGGCTCAGAAGCAGGCCCTGGCTGACTTGCTGTCGCGTCTGGAGTGTGCCGCTGAGGGTGATGTGACCGGGGCGACTGCCGAGGAGATAGCCGCAGCTCAGCAGGAGGTCGCCCGGGACATGGGATGGTAGTTCAGCCGTGGTGGGCGCGGTTCTCCTTGGCCAGGAGTTCGCGTCGTTGCCGGGTCCGGTAGAAGTCTCCGGTGAGAGTGAGGACCTCGGCGTGGTGAACCAGGCGGTCGATCATCGCGACCGCGACGACGTCGTCGGAGAAGGTCTCTCCCCAGCGCCCGAAGGGCAGGCTCGAGGTCACCATCACCGAGCCCCGCTCATAGCGCGAAGCTATGAGCTGGAAGAACAGGTTCGCGGCGTCCTGGTCGAAGGGGATGTAGCCGACCTCATCAGTGATGATCAACTTGTAGCGGCGGATCTTCTTCAGCTCTGCTTCCAGCCGGCCAGAGTGGTGGGCCTCACCCAGCCGGGAGATCCAATTGCTGGCCGTGTCGAACAGGACCGAGTGACCGGCATGGGCGGCCTTGACCCCGAGTCCGATAGCCAGGTGAGTCTTCCCGATCCCGGGCGGCCCGAGGAGGATCACGTTCTCCGTCTTCGCGACGAACGTGCCGGTTGCCAGATGTGCGAGAACGTCACGCCGAAGTGACGGCAGGTGGTCCAGGTTGAAATCCTCCAGGGTCTTGACCTGCGGAAAGTGGGCCGTACGGACCCGCATCATGGTGCCCTTGGACTCCCGGTCGGCGACCTGCCGCTGCAGCAGCGCGGCCAGGTACTCCTCGTGGGACCAGTTCTGATCGCGGGCCTGGTCGGCCAGTTCCTCCCAGAAGGCGCCGATGGTGGGCATCTTCAGGACCCTGGTGAGGTACGCGAGCATGGACGGCATGCCGTCCTTCGGCGTGCTCGCCATGGTGGCCAGCTTGGGCTTGGTGGCTGTGCTCACGTATCACTTCGCTTTCGTGGAGGGCGAGTTGAAGTCGACGCCGAACAGGGCGTCGTAGTCGGGCAGGGCCCGCAGGACGACGGCATGGCCGTCGGCGTGCTGGCGGATCGCTGCCTGACGTCGTTGGCGGTCCAGTGCGAGGGCTTCGCGCATCTTCGCGGCGGTGGCCGCGTGGGCCGGATCGGTGATGACTCCCTGCCTGGCCCAGGACCGGGGGTGATGGGCGACGACGCGGCCGTCGCAGTAGACGGTCACGGTGTCCAGGGAAGCGGCGACGTCGACGAAACGGCCGATGACCTGCGGGTCGACCGAGTAGTCGACGGTGTCGACGCGGACGTAGTAGTCCCGGCCGAGCCGGATCCGGTGGTTCAGGCCGATCGGTGGGGTGACCGGCGACAGCGGGATCATTGTCAGGTAGTCGGTCTCCAGCAGGTCGACCGGGCGGCCCTGGATCGACCGTACTGTCCGCGAGTTCGCGCGGACGAGCCAGTCGTCCAACTGCTGGCTGAAGTCCGCGGGCGAGGCAAACTGGCGGCCAGGCAGGAACGAGGTCTCCAGGTACTGCTTGTTCCGCTCGACCAAACCCTTGAACTCCGGATACCGCGGCGGGGCGAGCTTGATCCTGGTGGCCAGGGTGCCGGCGAAGGCCGCTGCCGGGGCGGCTGACAAGGCCTACGGGTCCCGCGCGAACCGCGCCTACTTGCGCAGACGCGGGATCCGCTGCACCACCCCGGAGAAGACCGACCAAGTCCGCAACCGCAGGAAACTCAGTTCCCGCGGAGGGCGTCCACCGAAGTTCGACAAGGACGACTACAAGGAGCGTCACGCGGTGGAGTGCGGGATCAACCGGCTGAAACCTCAAAGGTCTGTAGCCACGAGGTACGACAAGCCGGCGGTCCGCTACGAAGCGACCGTGCTGGTCGCAGCGATCAACGAGTGGCTATGACGCGCGGTCACAGCAACCCTATCCGCCCTGCACGATCCGCCCCTCTGGAGTTCCGTAGTACCAAGAGCGCTCAGCTGAAGCTGGGGAGAGCGTGCCGGCAGCCAGATCGACCAGAGCCTGCGCCAGCTCAACAAGCGGAGCAGCTGCAATGTGTTCTGCACCGCGCAGGAAACTGGTCGCACTCTCCTCCAACTCGGGCCAGGCCGAGACTTCGTCGCGGCTCACGCCGCCGCGGGCCTCGATCCGGCGAGCCGCCTCCACAATGCAGCTCAGGAGTACCTCTCGCTGCTCGTCGGCGAAGGTGTCGAGCAGGACAGCGGAACTGCTACCCATCAACGCCTGGGTGCGGAGACCCTGCTCCAACTCCTGCCAACCCGAGGGCCGCAATCCCGCCGGCATCTCCGCACCAACTCGCGCCGCCTCGATAAAGAGAACCCCGAGCGCCACGTCATAGGCCCAGAACCTAGCTTCACCGGAGATCACCGGCACAGTCCTGCTCAACCCACTCCTCCCCCCAGCCGATCGCTTCCAGCCCCATCATGGCTCATCGGCTCAGCTCCTGCCGCTGGAGCTGGGGTTCGGCTCGGGACAGACCTGCTGGCGCCGCCTGGACCGCTGGCAGCAGGCTGGAGCCTTCGATCAGCTGCACCGCATCCTGCTCGCAAAGCTGCATGCGGCTGGCGACCTCGACTGATCCCGTGCGTGCGTGGACGGCTCCCACGTCCGCGCAAAAAAAGGGGGTGTTGCGACCGGTCCGTCACCGGTCGACCGGCGGAAATCGGGCAGCAAACACCACCTGATCTGCGATGGGAAGGGCACCCCGCTCCACGTCATCACCACCGCCGCGAACGTCAACGGCATCACACAGACCGTTGCCCTGGTCGACGGCAACCCTCCCGTGGCCGGCCGCCCGGGCCGTCCCCGCCGACGTACCGAGACCGTGCTCGGCGACAAGGCATACGACTCCCGGGCCGTGCGCAGCGAACTGAGGCGGCGCCGGATCCTGCGGGTGATCTCCCGCAAGGGCTCCCAGAACATCAAGGGCCTGGGCAAGCTCCGTTACGTCGTCGAGCAGACCTTCGCCCTCCTCCAGTTCAAGCGCCTCGCCGTCCGGTGGGAGCGACGCGTCGGACTCCACGACGACTTGCTCTCGTTGGCCTGCAGCCTCATCTGCTGGCGCCGCCTGAAGAAGGCCCGCTCATGACCCTGTTACGAGCTCAAAGCCCCGGTCGAACAGTCCTAGGCCAGCTGACCAGGCACCACGCAGGAGGGGCCACTGGGTGGCCGATCGGTAAATGAGTAGCGTGTTGTTACGGGTGTCGGAACACTGCCTCGGTGACCAGTACTGCACCGTCTCAACTGCTGCGCCCTCGCGCCCTCATACCCGGGGACCTTGTCGTCGTCGCGGCGCTGTCCGGGCCGCTCCATACCCAATACGCACCCGATCTCGAACAGGCGGTGGCCGAGATCGAACGGATGGGATTCCGGGTGCGCCTCGCGCCGCTCCTCGAAGCCGGACGGCGCCGCTGGTGGAGCGCGGCGCGGCCGGACGAGATCGCCAAGGAGTTCAACGGTCTGCTGCGTGATCCCGAGGTGCGCGCGATCGTCGCGCACGACGGTGGCCAGACGGTGTTCGGATACCTCGACCTGATCGACTTCGACGCGATCAGGGCCGATCCCAAGCCGATCCTCGGCTACAGCGACATCTCACTGCTGCACCTGGTGGTCTACGCGCGCACGGGTCTGGTCGGGTTCCATGCCGACCTGGCCACGCCCGGTCTCGGCGGGCACTGGCAGAGAGTGTCCGCGGCTCGCCGGGAGGAGCTGGGGAATCTCTACTCGACGCTGCTGACCGGCACGGAGGCGATCGGTGCGCTGCCCGCCAGCCCGTCGTGGGAATGCTGGCGTGCCGGACATGCCGAAGGCCCGCTGATCGGCGGGGTCATCAATCGCATCGTGCTGGCGCAGGCGACGCCTTTCGCGCTGCCGCTCGAATGCTTCGACGGCGCGGTGCTGTTCTGGGAGGAGCTGGGCGGCCAGGCATCGTACGTGTGGAGCTGTCTGCAGATTCTGCGGCACAGCGGGATTCTCGATCGGATCTCCGGC
Source organism: Streptomyces sp. NPDC007157 (assembly GCF_040634235.1). NCBI lineage: Bacteria > Bacillati > Actinomycetota > Actinomycetes > Kitasatosporales > Streptomycetaceae > Streptomyces > Streptomyces sp. NPDC007157. The sequence continues at coordinate 16,655 of NZ_JBEYFE010000044.1, read as the reverse complement.
ATGGTCGTGGGCATTCCGGAGGCGATCGAGGGACTCGACTCGCCCGATGGCTCTCCGAGCCTGGCCGAGATCGTCCTCGACGTCCTCGGTGACCGCGACATCCCGGTCCTGGGCAACGTCGAAGTCGGACACGCAGGCCCGAATCTGCCGATGCCGGTCGGCATCCGCGCCGCCCTCGATGCAGAGGAGCGGACGTTGTCGCTGCTCGAACCGGCGGTACGGCCGCACGCGATGTCGGGACCGGTCGGCTGAGCGACGCGCATGAGTGAGCAGACGGCCTCGGCAGCAGCCCCGGGGCTGATTCATGCGTCGGTGCTCGTTGCCTTGGGTCGTCAGTTCGGCCTGCAGGAAGGGCCGTTCATGAACACCTGGTGGCTCATGTTGACCAGCCTGTCCAGGAGTGATTCGACGACGACCGGGTGTGGGAACAGCGAATACCAGCCCTGGGGCGCCCGGTTGGATGTGATCACGATCGAGCGGCTTGTGGTGATGCTCCGGGAGATCACCTCGTAGAGGTCGTCGGCTTGAGTAATTCCTATGCCAACGCCCGACCAGGATCGTTAGGCAAGATCCTGTTACGAGCTCAAAGCGTTGTCCAGTAAACGATCTCCGTGTCTTCCGTGACCATTAGCCCTGTCACGGCGCCCTCACCGGTGGTGGCGTAAGGCCGCGCGATCCGCCCGAGGTTGTCGCGCGGGGAACCTCCAGGACCCGTGCGAGCCGGACATGCGACGCGGGCACTCACCGCAGGTTCCGCCTGCGGGCACCATTGCGGGACGGTGGCATACAAGCGGCCTCGTCCGAAGGGCCAGGTGCAACCGCGACTGCTCTGGTAGGTGCCGGAAGAGCGTGGCCTGGTACACGACCCCGTACAGCGCATCGGCCCGTTCCCGGATCGCTCGCATGCAGTCGACATGTTGTTTCCTCTGTATCCAGGGCCGCCGACGCACTGGCCGCACGACCGCCCACGGGCGCCGCCTGACGGACCCGGGACCTGCTCGTACCGATCTGGCCCGCTGTCCTGACCAGGAGAAATGGGCAGATCAGGTGATGCTGCGCAGACTCGGGGAAGAAGGTGGGGCAACCGACAGGAGGTTGCTGTGAAGGGTGGAGATCTGGAACTGGGCGAATTGCTGGCCGCTGCGGAAGCGGCCCCGCCCGGTGAGTCCGTCGACGTCGTGGCACACGACCTGCAAAAGCGTTTCGGTGCCGAGAACGCGTCCTTCCTGTTCGTCGACCTCATCGGCCAGCGGCTGGTACGCCTCGCCGCGGCCGGCGATGAGGCCACCGACCCTGGCGAGCCGATCGCCTTGCAGGGCAGCGTCTACGACAGCGTTCTGCAGAGCCAGCGCCAGCATGTGGAACCGGACGGACAGGGCGGGCGGCGCGTCATCACGCCGGTCACCAACCGCGGCGACTGCATCGGCGTCCTGGAGGTGACCCTGCAGTCCGCCGACGACACCGTGCTCCGACAGGTCCGCGACGCGGCCCACGCACTGGCCTACGTCATCGTCACGGACCGCCGCTTCACCGATCTGTACCACCTGGGCCGGCGCACCACCAGGACCAGCCTGGCCGCGGAGATCCAGCACCAGCTGCTTCCCTCGGCCCCCTGCTGCGAGGCGGCCCAGTTCACCCTCGCCGCCGGGCTGGTCCCGGCCGACGATATCGGCGGCGACACCTACGACTACACCCTCGATCGCGACAGCCTGCACCTGTCCATCACCGATGCCATGGGCCACGACACCAACTCCGCTCTGCTGGCCACCTTGCTGGTCGGCGCGCTGCGGCGGGCACGTCGCAGCGGCTGTGATGCCCTCAAGCAGGCGCGCCACGCCCACGAGACCCTGCTGAGTCACAGCCGCGGCCTGGCCACCGGGCAGCTGCTGTGCGTCGACCTCGAAACGGGTTTGTGCGAACTGGTCAACGCCGGTCACCCCCGGCCGCTGCTGCTGCGTGACAACGCCGTCGAAGAGGTGAAACTCGCCGTCAACCTGCCCTTCGGTGTGGCGGCACCCACCACCTACCTCCTACAGGAACTGCACCTGCGTCCCGGGGACCGCCTGGTCCTGCTCACCGACGGAATGCAGGAGCGCGGTGCCGCGGCCGTCGATCTGGCCTCGGTCGTTCACGACACCCGCGCGCTGCACCCGCGAGAAGCCGTCCGGACCCTGACCGCCGCGGTGCTCGACGCCTGCCACGGCAGCCTCAAGGACGACGCTACGGTCCTGATACTGGACTGGCACGGCAATCGCAGCCGGCCAGCCGAGACCAGATCCGACCCGAAGCGATGAGCCGCAACGGCCTGCTCCTGAGTCCCTACTGAGAGCGGCGCCACGTGACGTACCCCGGAGAGCGTCTTGAACGCGGCCGTGGGCCGTACGAAGCGAGTGTGAGCTTGGACGGGAGGGCGAAGTCGGCGGCAGGGGGTTGGGGAAACAGCCACTCGGGCTCTTCGCTGTCCCACAGCCGGCGAAGAGCCATCCGACCTGTGTGATCTTCACGCCACAGCGAGCGCGTCTTGCTGCTGCGGTCGTGGGCAGGTGTACCGGAGACCTCGCCCCGTATGGAGACCAGTCATGACGACCTCCCGCGCGCAGCGGCCCTCGCCCGACGCAAGACGTGACGATGCCACCATCGCCGGCCTGGAGCAGGAGAAAGCACAGTTGCAGCATGCTGTCGGCGCCCACGCGACAGTGGACCAGGCCATAGGCATCCTCGTCGCAACCCACCGGATTCCGCCGACGGCCGGGTTCGAGGTGCTGCGCGAGGTCTCCCAGCGCACCAACGTCGAGCTGCACACGATCGCGGAAGCCCCGATCGGCTGGGCATTGGGGCAGCCACTACCGGAACCAGTGGTCCAGGAGCTGGACTCGGCGCCTTGATGCCCATCGGCCCTTGTTCTACCAGGCCAACAACCCCTTGGCCCTCGGATTTTTCCGCCTTTGTGTGATCGGCCGGACAGCTCCTAGGAGGGCATGCGTCTGGCCCGTCACCACGACGGAATCGGGTGACGGGCCAGAAGGAAAGAGCGGTACGCGACGGCAGCCGGCGCCGCGCCCGGGACATAGGCGCAGCGCCAGCAAGAGGAGAGGGAGTGCCGGGGCCGGGCCCGGGGTCACCGGCCCTGGGCATCAACGGGCAGGTCAGCGGTGGCCGTCACCACGGTGGTCACGGTTGTCACCGCGGTGGTCGCGGTCGTCGCGGCGGTGGTGGCCCCAGGAGACCTCGTCGATGAAGCGGCCGTGGTCGTTGCGCAGGGTCGCGGTGTCGGAGTCGTTGTTCCACACGTAGTTGCGGCGGTCCTGGTAGACGTCGGCGAACCGGTCGCGGCCCTCCCCGGTGTGGACCCGGACCGTGGACCTGCCGTCCAGGCGGAAGCGGTCGAAGGTGTAGGTGTGCCCCGCCTCGTCGGACAGCGTCCAGCCGTCCAGGTTCACCGCCCTGCGGCTGTTGTTGGTGACGTCCACCCATTCCTTGTTGAGCGACCAGTTGGAGCGGTCGTCGCGGCCCGGGGAGTCGTACTGCACGTCGCTGATCACGACCGCCCGGTCGTGCGGGCGGGCGGCGGGCTGGCCGGCGGCCGCGGCGGGCAGCGCGAGTGCACCCACGGCAGCGGCGGCAACAGCGGCGGCGGCGGTCAGACGACGGGCGGTCACAGATACGGACACGAGGTCCCCCTATCTCAGGGCCGAACACCTCCGACCAACGGCATCAAGCCGCAGGTCAGCGTGGTGTGTTGTGCGGGTCGGCGGCCGGGTCGGCCGCACACCCACACCTTGCCCGGCCCCGAACACGATGTGCGCGGAACATGAAGCATGTGACGAATCACGGATATTTCAGTGACTCTCACCTGCAAGACGCATGTATGCGATGAACATGACGAATTGACGGCCGGCCAGTCATCGCTTCCGCGCAAGCAACAGACACGGCAATCCACCCCCGCCGAGCAGCGCTGCCCACGGCCGGCGGACCGGTCCAAATGTGTGTAACAGCCCCCGTCATCCGAACGGGTGAGGCAACCGCACGGCAGGCAGGGCCGCCACTGTTGTCGCTAAGACCGCCCCTTCACCGGGCGGCCCTTCGTCGTCAGACGGCCCACCCCGGATGCCGGGGAACCGACGAAAGGCGGCACGCGCAGCGACACCCGAGGTGGGGTCAGTCCGCCCGTCGACAGCTGCAGGGTCGCCGGCGGTGCAGAGGCCCGGTGGCTCTGTTCACGAGAACGGGATCGAGCACGACTACCGCGAGCTCAAACACGGCCTGGGCTGGATCACTTCGAGGGCCGCACCTGGCGCGGCTGGCACCACCACGTCACCCTCGTCACTGCCGCCCAGGCGTTCCTCACCCTGCGGCGGCTCGACCCAAAAGCACACATGCCGGCCTGAGCTTCTACCAAGTCCTCGATGTCCTTCAGGACCACCTGCGGTGCTGGACCGGCACCTGCACCACCTGCGGCCGCCCTCTCAGTGCAAGCAGAACCAGGGCCAGAACCTAATGAAGCACTACTAGTAGTGCTTCGTTAGGTTCTGGTTCTGCTGGTCGGTAGGGGTCGGCCGCAGGTGGTGCAGGTGCCGGCCCAGCACCTCAGCAGGTCCTGAAGGGCGTCGAGGACCTGGTAGAGGGTCAGGCCGGCATCTGGGCTTTTGGGTCGAGCCGCCGCAGGGTGAGGAAGGCCTGGGCGGCGGTGACGAGGGTGACGTGGTGGTGCCAGCCGCGCCAGGTGCGGCCCTCGAAGTGGTCCAGGCCCAGGCCGTGTTTGAGTTCGCGGTAGTCGTGCTCGATCCGCCAGCGCATCTTCGCCCACCGCACCAGGTCAGAGGCCGGTGTGGTGGCGGGCAGGTTCGATATCCAGTAGTCCGTCGGATTGTCCTGGCCGTCCGGCCATTCGACGAGAAGTGTCTGGACGGGCAGGACGCCGTCCCACCGGTTGCGGCCGCCGCCCGCCTCCTGGGCCGCGGCCAGGGACTGCTTGCCCGCGGGCCGCACTGTGAGCACCGCGAACCGCGAGGTCATCGCACCTTTGCTGCCCTGCCTCCAGGTCACCTCGGTGAACCGCTCGGCACCCGCCTGGGCTGCGAGGACGCAGACGGCTCGAGGTGGCGTGCGGTAACGGGGAAGGACAGGCGGTCCGAGGCCGCCATACGCAGGCTGGTGCGGTTCGGCATCCTCCGGGTGGGCGACTTCCTTCCCGTTCAGGGCCAGGACATAGGACAGCCCTCGCTCCTGGAGGCCGAGCCGGAACGGGGTGCTGACGCCGTAGCCGGCGTCAGCGACCACGACCGGCGCCTTCAACTGCCACTGGGCGAGCGTGTCCAGGAGGCCGAGCGCAAGACGCCACTTTTCCCGGTGCACCACGGCATCGGGGACTCCTGCGCCGCGGCACCGGTCCGGCTCGTCCGTCCACTCGCGCGGCAGATACAACTGCCACTCCAACGGGCACGAGGCGGTGTCGGTGGCGGCATGGACACTGACCGCGACCTGGCAGTTCGCCCGTTTGCCGACCGCTCCGCAGTACTGGGGGGCCACCCCGACCGACGCCTTGCCGCACTTGGGGAACGACACGTCATCGATCACCCACACCTCGGGCCTGACAACTCCGGACATCAGCTCGGCGATCCGCCGCCTGACCGGTAGCGGATCCCACGGCGACTGGTTCACGAACTGCTGCAGAGCCTGCATGTTCCCGTCCGGCAGACGCTCAGCCATCGGCTGGATCGACTTGCGCCGGCCATCCACCATCAGGCCCCGCAGATAACACTCGCCCCACCGCCGCTGATCCCGCCGCGGGAACGACCCGAACACATCGGCAACGAACTCCGCCAACTCACCTTGGAGCCGTTTCACTTCCCCCAACCTCACCCCGGGAAGCTGCCCACGATCAACCGAGATCACTCAACGTAACGAAGCACTACTAGGAGCTGTCCGGTCGATCATGCTCACCGGGTCATGCGCGGCGGGCGCGATGGCCACTAGCCAGTGCGGTGATGGAGTGGTGGTGCAGGCCCAACTGCACGCCTGCCTCCACGAGCCCCACTCCGTCGAGCACCTCGCGCAGACCGCGGCCATGCACCCGCGCACCTTCCAGCGACGGTTCAAGAGGCTACGGGCCTGACGGCGAGTGAATACATCCAGGCGGCGCGCATCGCGAAGGCACGCGAGTTGCTTGAGCTGACCAACGAGCCGGTCGCCCAGATTCCCCGCAGCGTCGGCTACCTGGACGTGTCGAACTTCCGTCGGCTCTTCCAGCGCGCCACGGGCGTCACGCCGTCGGAGTACCGGATCCGGTTCGGCATTGCGGCACGAGTCAGCCATCAGGAGGATTTGTCGACGGGTCAGCCGGCGAGGATCCGCTCCACTCCCTCCCGATAGCTCGTGACCTGGAATTCGGGAAAGCGGGCCGCGAACTTCGAGCTGTCGAAGATGTTGTCGTCCCGGTAGCGGACGAGCAGTTCGTACATCTCGTCGAGCGGTTTGACGAAGCGGCGCCCGAGGCGGAAGGCGAGCATCGGCAGCACCGTGTAGCCGATCTTGCGGCCGGTGACCTCGCCGACGAAGTCGATGAGCTGGGCGTAGGACTGCCGGTCCGGGTCGACCGGCAAGTGCCACGTCTGGCCGTAGGCATCTGGCGTGTTGCCGAGCAGGGCGAGAGCGCGGCTCGCGTCGGGGGTCCAGATCAGGGACCGCTTGGCATGGGCGTCGACCGGGACGAACGGCCGCTTGCCCGCCTTGATCCGGTCGAACACCAACGAGTTCGTGTAGCTCTTCGTCCGGCCGGGACCGTAGAACTCGGGCGCTCGGCCGATCAGCGCTTCGACGCGGCCGGCCCGCATGGCCTCCAGCAGCATGGTGGCGATCTGTGCGCGGACCCGTCCCTTGCGTCCGCCCGGCGCGAATGCTGTCGACTCGGTCTGGGGCGTCGACGTTCCGGGATACATGTAGGTGTTGTCGAAGAAGACGAGCTTCGTGCCGTGTTCGGCGCAAGCGTCGATGACGTTGCGCATCATGACGGGGAACTGTCGCTCCCACAGCTCCGAGTCCAGGGGCAGGCCGACGGTGAGGTAGGCGATTTCGCTGCCCGCGACAACACGGCTGGTGGCGTCGGCGTCGGTGAGGTCTGCGGCCAGGAGCTCGTCGGTGTCGTTCACCCTTGACGGCTTGCGGCTGACGAGGCGGATGTCCTTGGTGTGGTTGCGGTGGAGCTCGTTCACGAGCTCGTCGGCGATCGGCCCGCCGGCGCCGAGAACGGTCTGCATTGGGTCTCCTTGAGGTGGATGGTGCGGGTGCCGACGACAGCCCAGCTGCGGGCGGCGTCGTGCCACCACGGATGCGGTCGACCACTGCGGCCGGGGTGCGGACCCAGCCGATGTGGTCGTTGGCCGAGCCTTCGGGCACCTGGTCGCTGGTGTGGTGCCAACGTGCCCACGGGCCACCGAGGTGGACGAGAAGAGGCAATGAGCGAGGTCGTCGACTGCCCCCCCGACCGGCGACAGCGTGTCGCCGCCCAGGCTGATGATGAGGGCCGGTGTGGTGATCGGCTGGTCGACCGCGTACGTCAGTCGGCCGGTGAGCGCCATGCGGGCCCATTCCCGCGGGGCTCGGTGCCGTCGGACGTACACTATGTTTACAGTGCTAACAAAGCATAGGAGGACGAAGTAAGCAATGTCAACATCAGAGAAGAGCGGCTACCACCACGGCGACCTCCGGGCGACCCTGCTGTCGACCGCGATGGAGATGCTGGAGCGCGGCGAGCCCTTCTCGCTGCGCGCCGTCGCGCGCCAGGCCGGCGTGTCGCCAACCGCGCCGTATCGCCACTTCACGGACCGCGACGCCCTGGAGTCCGCGCTGGCCGTCGAGGGTTTCCGGGACCTGTTGGCCGACCTGGGCGACGGGCGCGACCTGCCCGCCCCGCTCCCGGACCTGGCCGAGTTCGCCGTCTCCTACGTCGCCTTCGCGCTGCTGCGCCCGGCTCTGTTCCGCGTGATGTTCGGCAAGCCGTGCGACGACGCCGACGACGAGCGGATCAAGGCCGCCGACGCCCTGCATCAGCTGCTGGCCGACGCTCTCCATCGCCTCTCCCCCGACGCGGACGCCTCGGCCCTGGCGTCGGCCGGCTGGGGGCTCACCCACGGGCTGGCCTGCCTGCACCTCGACGGCAAACTGCAGGCCGCGTCGGGCGAAGAGGTCGCCGACCGGGTGCGCAACGCCTTCCTCGCCATCACATCGGTCGGCTCCTGACGCGTGCCGTCCGGCCGTCGCGCGCCTCACATCATCCATTGTTGACGGTGCTCACATGCCGTGCGATCCTCAGTGTTAACACCGCTTACATCGGAGGAGAGTCCATGGCTTCGACCACCAAGCCGACCGACCGCGACCGGACCGTAGAGGTCGATCTCGGAGGGCGTCTCGTCACCGTCCCTGAAGGCGGCCTTTATGACCGGTTCCACATGGACACCGACCTCGACGAGGTCGAGCGGGACCCGCGGGTCAGCAGCGTCGACTTCTTCCGCCGGATGCCGAAAAGCCACGTGGACTCCCGCATCGGGCCCACGCTGACGCCGAACTTCTACTACCGCATCTCCACGACCCGGCTCACGATGCTCGCACCGACCAAGGCCATCCGGGCCCGCCTGCCCCAGGAGCTCATCCCGCTCGAGATCGCCCCGGGGCTAGGGATCGTCTCCGTGATGTCCTTCCGGTACGACGTGTGCGACATCGACTTCTATACCGAGGCCGCGGTCGGCATCGCCGTGAAGCCGGCGCGGCACGGTGGGCTGGGCCTGCTCGACCTGGTCACCGGGCTCAAGAACGACTCCCTGCACTCCTACGTCCTCTCGCTCCCGGTGAACACCGAGATCGCGCAGGTGCGCGGCCACGACGGCTATGGGTTCCCCAAGTGGGTCACCGAGCTCGACGTCGACATCGACACCGCGCGCACCTCCACCAGGGTCGCCAACGATCAGGGCGGCCTTGACCTCGCCCTGTCGGCACCCACCCCGAAGCAGACCGCCCGGCCCACCGGCGAACACGTCTCGACTCTGACCTCCTACACCACGATCGACGGTGCCTGGCACTCCACGACCAGCCAGATCAACATGCTCTCCTCGGGAACCACGCGGTTCCCCCGCGGCCTGGACCTGCGCCTCGGCGAGGGCCGGATGAGCGACGATCTGCGCTCACTGAAGCCGGTCCGCACGATCCAGCTCGACGTCACCACCGAGGGCCAGCTGGCGCTGCACATGCCCGTGCCCACCTCCATCCAGGACCGGAGCTGAGACCGCGATGACCACCACGGACACCGCCCCCGCCGAGGCCGCCCTCCCGGCATGGCTGACACCGTCCCGGGTCTCCCGCCTGGCCACCCTGGTGGCCGCCGGCGCTCGCGCCCAGCGGGTCGCCACTACCTCGCCGTACACCGGCGCACCGCTCGCGGACCTGCCGGTCTCCACCCCCGACGACGTCGAGGATGCCTTCGCCCGGGCACGCGCTGCCCAGGCCCGCTGGGCGGCCACCCCGGTGGCCGACCGCAAGCGCATCATGCTGCGCTTCCACGACCTCGTCCTCCAGCGGCAGGACGAAGCCCTCGACCTGATGCAGGCCGAGAGCGGCAAGACCCGTCGCGACGCGTTCCTCGAGGTCAGCGACATCGCCATCACCGCCCGCTACTACGCTCGCAGCGCACAGCGGCTGCTCTCACCCAAGCGCCGCAAGGGCGCGATCCCGGTGCTGACCCACACCACCGAACTGCACCACCCCAAGGGCGTCGTCACCGTCATCTCGCCCTGGAACTACCCGCTCAGCATGGCCGCCGGCGACGCCATCCCGGCCCTGATGGCCGGCAACGCCGTCGTACAGAAGCCCGACACCCAGACCGCCCTGACCGCGCTGTGGGCTCTGGCCCTGATGCGCGAGGCCGGCCTGCCGACCGACGTCTGGCAGATGGTGGTCGGCCGTGGCAGCTCCATCGGAGACGCGCTCATGGAAGGCGGGGACTACATGATGTTCACCGGTTCCACCGCCAGCGGGCGCCAGATCGCGCGCGACGCGGGCGAGCGGCTGATCGGCGCATCCCTGGAACTCGGCGGCAAGAACGCCATGGTCGTCCTCGCCGATGTCGACATCGAGAAGGCCGCCACCGGTGCGGTCGCCGCCTGTTTCCCCTCGGCCGGGCAGCTGTGCGTGTCCATCGAGCGGCTCTACGTCGCCGATGAGATCCACGACGCGTTCGTCACCGCGTTCGTCGAACGCGCCCGGGCCATGCGCCTGGGTGCGACCTACGACTTCTCGGTGGACATGGGCTCGCTGACCACCCCCTCGCAGCTCGAGACCGTCAGCTCGCACGTCGACGACGCGGTATCGAAAGGCGCGACCGTACTGGCCGGAGGCAAGGGCCGGCCCGACCTCGGGCCACTGTTCTACGAGCCGACGATTCTGACAGATGTGACCCCTGAGATGACGCTGTTCGACCACGAGACATTCGGCCCCGTGGTATCGATCTACCGCTACCGGTCGGTCGACGAGGCAGCGGCGATGGCCAACGCCACGCCGTACGGCCTCAACGCGAGCGTCTGGGGCCGCAACGGCACCGAGGCCCGCAAGTTCGCAGGACGGCTGCACGCCGGCACCGTCAATGTCAACGAGGCGTTCGCCGCCGCCTGGGGCAGCGTCGACGCCCCCATGGGCGGCATGGGCGACTCGGGCCTCGGCCGCCGACACGGCGCCGACGGGCTGCTCAAGTACACCGAAGCCCAGACCGTCGCCCACCAGCGCCTCCAGGGCTTCACCCCGCCCCGCAGAGTCGAGCACGAGCAGTGGGCGCGGGTCCTGACCCGGGCATTCAAGACGCTCCGTGCCCTGGGCATCCGCTGACCGACCACCAGCTACAACGGCCAGCCACCTCGCCATCCCGGGCCGCATGAAGGAGGATCAGCCATGACCAAGCGCGTCCTCAACGTCGTCACCAACGTCGGCCACTACGACGACCCTTCCCACACCACTGGCCTGTGGCTCTCCGAGCTCACGCACGCCTGGCACGTCTTCGAGGAGCACGGCTACGAGCAAAACCTCGTCAGCCCGGCCGGCGGCGCGGTGCCCCTCGAGCCGCGTGCGCTGAAGTTCCCGAACCACGACAAGACCGCCAAGGAACGGCGCGCCGACCCCGGGAAGATGGCCATGCTCCAGAACGCGGCGAGCCCGGACCAGATCGACCCATCAGAGTACGACGCGATCTACTTCACCGGCGGGCACGCGGTGATGTACGACTTCCCCGACAACGAGGGCCTGCAGCGCATCACCCGCGAGATCTACGAGCGCGGCGGCGTCGTCTCCTCGGTCTGCCATGGCTAGGTCGTGTCTCCCAACTCCGTTGAGGAATCGGGGCTTCGACGATGCTCGTAGAATCATGACGTGGCATTCATGAGCACCCCGCACTGCTGCTTCCTGTGATCGGAAGGCGCTGAGGGCGATGCCGGACGGCGTCGCCCTCCTTGGTGTGCCTGCTGCGTGAACCACGCTCCCGACGCTGCCCGTTCCTTTCTGAGGCAGTGAGCGCGCGTACAGGCACGGTCTCTTTCCTTCACCCTTGCCAGGAGTGCCTCGTGCCTGTGTCGCTTCCCCCTGCCCTCGAACTGTCCCTCGACCTGCTGTGCTGCCCAACGTGCCGCACGCGCCGCCTGCAGCCCGACCGCGGTGCACTGCGCTGCCTGGTAGGCCATACCTTCGACATCGCCCGCCACGGGTACGCCAGCCTGCTGACGGGCACCCGCGCCACCAGCGGCGACGATTCAGCCATGGTCCAGGCCCGGGACCGATTCCTGTCCACCGGCGCCTACGCGCCCATCCGTAAAGTCGGGGCCCGCCTGACGGCCGGCGCCGTGTCTGAGCCGGCCACGGTTGTGGACGTGGGATGCGGCACGGGTTACTACCTGGCCGGCGTACTCGACCAGCTGCCCGGCGCCCGTGGTCTGGGTCTGGACACGTCGGTGCGCGCGCTGCGCTCGGCAGCCCGTGCCCACGACCGAGCCGCCGCGCTGGCCTGGGACGTCTTCCGTCCCTTCCCGCTGGCCGACGGTGTGGCCGATGTCGTGCTGAACGTGTTCGCCCCGCGCAACCCGGCCGAGTTCCACCGCGTGCTGCGCCCGACCGGGCGGCTGATCGTGGTCCGTCCCACCGTGCGGCACCTGGCCGAACTGCGCGGCCGGTTGCCTGCGATGGTCGCGATCGACCCGGCCAAGGAACAGCGCCTGCACCGGGCGCTGGACCCATTCTTCGAGCCCGCTGTCACCGAACGGGTGGAGTACCCCGCGACCCTGACCGGGTTGGATGCCCTGGACCTGGTAGCGATGACGCCGAGCGCACGCCATCTGAGCCGTGCCGACCTGACCGATGACGGCTTCCTGCCTGATCAGGTCACCGTCTCTGTGCTGGCCACCGCCTACCGCCCTCGGTGACCACGAGCGGGCGCATGCGTCTGCTGACCGACGAGCAGTGGGCACGCCTGGCGCCTTGCCTTCCCCGCAATGAAGGGAAGGCAGGACGTCCGTTCGCCGACCACCGTCGCATCATCGAAGGGATCATCTACCGGTACCGCACCGGAATCCCCTGGAGAGATCTGCCCCGCAAAGCATTCGGGTGCGGATCCTCTGAAGTGGCGGTCGGGATCAAGCGGTGAGGCGGTAGTCCTGCTGGTCAGGGCTGGGATAGAGGCGTTGATGTTCGCGGGCCGTGTGGAAGATCCAGTAGTCCTCGAAGTCACCGTTCGTGATCAGTGCGCGGAGTTGGAGGACGGCTTCGGCGCCGTCGAGTCCCCAGCGGGCGCCGGTGATGTCGAGGCGGTCGGCGATCAGGTGGCGGCAGGCGCCTTCGACGGCACCGGTGGCAATCGGCCAGCCGGCCGCGAGGGCGGTGTCGTAGTGAAGCTGATCGAGGTGGCCGGTGAGGTAGCGGGCGCAGGTGGTGACGGCGTCGCGGCGGGTGGCGGAAAGTTGTTCGGCCGCGGCCTGGGCGGTCATCTCGGTGGCGGCGCGGCCGGCTTGTCCGGCAAGGATCGCGGTGAGCTTGTCCGCGGCCCAGGTTTCGGCCTCGCGGCTGCCGACCGGGTGGAAGGCGTGCGCGGCCGTCCATGTGTACTCGGCGACGTGCACGAAGTCGAGCAGGATGTTCAGGTGAATGCCGCGGCGAGCGGCTTCGTCCTGGATCAGGTCCAGTTGGTGGCGGGCACCATCGACGAGCACGATCCAGTCCCGCAGACATTGCGGATCGCGGGATGCGGCCTGAGCGAAGGCGTCGGCGACGACCTGTTCCGGGGGACGGATCACTGAGGCGGTGCACCATTTTCGCTTCGCTTTCGGCCCCTGTCGCGGCGGCCGAGTTTTGCTGCGGCCGCCGGGCGGGTGCACGATGTCGTGCGGCCGACGTGGGGCCGGAACAGCATCGAAGACGCAGGCCACCGTCGCCATGCGCTTGCGGTCGGGTTTCTCGCCCGGGGCCAGGCGTCCGCGTCGCCCGGCCGCCGCACTCTTGGCCGCGGCTCGGCGGGTGGCCTCGCGCAGGGCCTCGGGGCGCATCACCACGCCCTTGCCGTCGATCTGAATGACCAGCGGCATCTCACGAGTGCACGGGGTGGGGATCTTCGCCGTGTAGTAGGCGGCAATGTCGACCGCGGAGGCAACCACCAGCTCTTTGAGACGGCGCTTGCCCAGCACCTTCCCGCACCGTCGCTCGATCGCCGCCTGGGCATGGTCGAACGAGCCGCGGACGGCTTCCAGGACCACGAGCCGGGCAAGTCCGCGGGAGTGGCGGCCGGCGGGCAGCGACAACGCTTCGTCCGCCGGGTGCACGTTGGGCACGCCCCGGTCGCGATAGGCGATCCGGGTCACTCGGACCGACCCGAACACGCAGGTCAGCCAGCGGCGGTGGCCCCTCTCCCGCCAGGTCCGAGGCCGTCCTTCCGGACCGATGACCAACGGCTGCCCTCCGTCCGCACGCATGGTGTCCTCCTCCTTCCTGGCTCGCTGATCGAGGTGGTTCTGCATCAGCTGCCGCAGCAGGTCGCGTCCCAGTTGTTCGAGCTGCACTTCCAGTTCGTCGTGAGACATGTTTGCCGCCGGGCCGTCGGCCAGCGTCGAGATGAGGCGTTCGAAGGCATCACGGGAGGCAGAGTACGGATCAGGCTCGGGTAAGGCGTCGTACGGTTCCATTGAGGGCTCTTCTTCGGGAGTGATTCGTTCTGGTTGGTACCTACGAATCTATGGAGAAGAGCCCCTTGGTCACTGGGAGTTGGCGCGGTCTCGTCCCGGGCCTCGGCGGGCGAGGGTGAACTGTCCCGGCGCCTCCTCGTCCAGCCAGCCGCGCTCCACCAGCCGCTTCAGCTTTCCCCGCGTCCCCTCGATCTTCGCCGTTGTTGCCTCCAGCCCGATTCGCGGCACGACCTGCTTGGCCTGCAGCGGGCCTGGAGCATCAGCAACGATCTCTACGATGTCCCGGTACATGTCCGGCAATACCTGAGCGACCAGGCCCTCCCGCCACGGCGGCACCGCCATCACCCCGACGCCGTGGGGCGCCGACGCCTCCTCGGGCCCCAGCGCATCTTTCACCCGCGCTTCCGGCGCTGCCTCCGCGGCCGACAACTCCGCCAGCACCTGCGCGACGGTCTCCCGCGTGATCTCCAACCGCGAAAGGTCCTCCCTCGCTCTTTCCAGCCGAACGGCCAACTCCGCAGCCTCGGCCTGAAGTTCCTCCACTCGCTGGCGAGCCGCGGTCTCCCGCGCCTGAAGCTCTTCCGGCAACGACACCATGGCGCCCCACCTCCACCCCGCCACGGTAGAAGGACGGCGGCACCGACCACACGCCAATCAGCGTCTTCCCAGGTCAGCCACCCCAAGTGGAACCACACCGGAACTCGTTGGCACTGATGCGCCGGAGATGCGAGGCTGCCGTCTCCCGATACCGATCGAGAAGGCCCAGATGACGCACGACGAGGCGCTCAAGCAGTTCAGCCATCTTGCGCGTGAGAGGGCGTTCGGAAGGCACGTCGGATCTGACCGCCTCATTCAGGCCGGGGTGGACGCCCTGATCGCCGGAGTCGAGACTCCCTCCCTCGCCATGCTGGCACGGCTTCTGCGCAGCGAGGAACCCGAAGCACCTGCTCTCTTCGATCAAGTGCTGGAGGAGCTGGGGCTGGCCTTTCACCCACCAGCCGACCCCCGGGCCGCGAAGTGGGCGATGGCCTACTGGATCGCCGGCGAGATCGCGGACGGGTCCCTCGATCCCGCCACCGGCACCCACCTCATCTGGGCAGACATCGCCTACGACCTCGGCTATCCAGAGGACCTGGAGCCGCTTGTCCACTGCGCTCACAACCTGGACGGCTGGGAGGAGAGCTGGGGCGTCTCGCGTGAACAGCTCAACCGAGAAGCAGTCGAGGCTGCCCACCAGTTGCTGAGTAAACGGCCACAGCGCGACAGCAGGCACTAACCCGCGCCGGGGATCACTCCAGAGGATCCGCACCCAAAGCATTCAGTCCCTGGCAGACGGTGTGGAAGCGCCATCGCAGGTGGGCGGCTGACGGAACCTGGGACACGGTTCTGGCGCAACTGACCGCCCAGGCGGACTCGATCAACGGAATCGGCTGGACGGTCTCCGTCGACTCGACAATCAACCGTGCCCACCAGCACGCCACGAACACAGCCCGGCCGGAGAAGGACACCGGCGCTGCCACCTGCCGCAGCACGAGCGAAGCTCCTGCCACCAGAGGCGAGCCAGCCGGCCACGCAATAGGCCGATCTCGCGGCGGCCTGACAACCAAAATCCATCACGCCGTAGATGGCGATGGCCGCCCGCTGGCCGTCGTAGCCACTCCGGGCCAGGTCCACGACGCGCAGGTCCTCCCCGTCTTACTGAGCGACATCCGGGTGCCGCGACTCGGCCGCGGCAGGCCGCGCACCGCACCGGACGCTCTACTCGCAGATAAGGCGTACTCCTCCAAGCAGGTGCGCGCAGACCTCGCGGCCCGTGGCATCCGCACCGTGATTCCCGAGCGCGCCGATCAGCAGGCCAACCGAAAGAGAAAGGGCCGCAGCGGCGGACGACCCCGCGTTCTGGACACCGAGACCTACAAGCGCAGGAATGTCGTGGAACGATCTTTCAGCCTGCTCAAGCAGTGGCGGGGCCTGGCAACCCGCTACGACAAACTCGCGATCGTCTATCGCTCTGCAGCCGTGCTGGCGGCGGTCATCGCCTGGCTACGAGGTTGAGAGACACGGCCTAGTGCGGCCCGCTCAACACCCTGCTCTCCGACGACTCCTATCTCATCGCCGGCCGCAAGATGACGGGATTCGCCTGGACCGAGGAGGTCCTCGCCCGCGTCGACAAGCTGGTCCCCTACAACGCCGAGGAGACGGCCAAGCAGCGCGGCGCGCTCTACGAGAAGGCGACACTGCCGTTCGTCTCCTACGTCGTGACCGACGGCAACCTCGTCACCGGCCAGAACCCGGGCTCAGCCAAGGCCACAGCGAAGAAGGTCGTCGAAGCCATCGGGGGCAACGCGTCGAGGGAGCGAGGCTAACTGATCGTTTCAGAATGATCGAGAGAGCCGCCGCAGGCAGATGATCGAGCAGGCGAGTTCAAGGAGCCCCTGGTGAAGGTCTGCCCGGTAC